>JASIJW010000496.1:0-7789 GCA_030050035.1 Acidobacteriaceae bacterium
CTGGCGGAGTGCCGCAGCTTTGTGCGCCTGCCTGACGGCCGCACCGGCGCGCAGCCCGGCGCACACGACGACCGCGTGATGGCGACGGCAATTGCGCTGGCGGCGCGGGCGGAGTTGGCGGGAAGCAGGGACTAGAAAGACAGGGAACAGGGAACAGGGAACAGGGATCAGGGAATAGGGAACAGTGGTCGGTGTCAGTGGTCGAAATTGACTTCGACTTGGGCCGCTGATTTGCTGACTCGCTTCGGAGCTGTGCCTTATTCCGTGTTCCCCGCTCTACTACAATGCGGAAGAAGACTCGAGACGCAGGCGGGGGCGGGGTTGGCGGTTCTGGCAGTGCAGCAGATCCGGCGGATGCGGGGCGGCGCACAGGGCCACTTGATGCTGGGCGCCGACGGGAATCTGTACGTGGTGAAGTTCCAGAACAATCCGCAGCACACGCGGGTGCTGGCCAACGAGATGCTGGCGGCGCGGCTGGCCCGCGCAGCGGGGCTCACAGTGCCGGAGACCGAGGTCGTCGAGGTTTCGAGCTGGCTGATTGAGAACACGGCGGAGCTTGAGATCGATCTGGGCCAGCGGCGCGAGCGCTGCCGAGCCGGACTGCAGTTCGGCTCGCGCTTTGCCGGCGGCCTGATGCCCGGTCAGGTGGCCGATTACCTGGCTGAGGAGCAGTTGCTCGAAGTGAAAAATCTCGACGAGTTCGCCGGCATCCTGGCTCTGGACAAATGGACCGGCAACGCCAACGGCAGACAGGCGGTGTTTACGAGGAAGCAGCGCGAGCGGCGGTACCGCGCGGTCTTTATCGACTTCGGCTACTGCTTCCATGCCGGCGAGTGGCGCTTTGCGGACGTGCCGCTGCGCGGCGTCTTTTATCGCAACGACGTGTACCGCGAGGTAAGAGGATGGGAATCCTTCGTGCCCTGGCTCGAACGGATCGAAACCATGCCCGAGGAAACGGTGTGGGCTGCGGCCGCTGATATCCCGCCCGAATGGTACGGGGGGGACATCGGTGAGATGGAAGCGCTGGTCGAAAAGCTGCTCGCGCGCCGGAGCCGCGTGCGGGAGCTCATCGAAGCGTTCCGGGACTCGGACCGGCGACCATTTCCGAAATGGGGAGAAGCAGGGCCGGAAATGCGCGAAGAAGATTGGAAGACGGGCCGATGGGGAGATAGGATGAGGGTGAATTGAGACGGCGGACAGCGGACAGCAGACAGTCAAAGGCAGTTGACCGTTGAGCGATGGTTCCCGCGAATGTTTGCTGTTGGCTGTCAGCTGTGAACTGTGAACGCTATGAGCACTCCTACCAGACGCGAATGCGAGTTCCAACTGCTCCGCTATGTGCCGGATGCGGTGCGGAACGAGTACGTGCATATCGGCGTGGTGCTGCGCACGGCGGACAGCGGGAGCGCCGGTGTTCGGACGGAAGTTCGCTTTACGCGCGACTGGCGGCGGGTGCGCTGTCTCGACCCGGACGCCGACACGGCGCTGCTCGAGGCCATGGAGACGGAGCTGCGCCGGCGGTTGCAGATCGACGGCGAGGGACGCGATAAGCTCATGCGCATTCTCTCGGAGTCGCTTTCCTTGAACGTGCAGATGACCGAGTCCAAGGCATATCTGGCGGAAAGTCTGCCGGCGGGAGTGGAAGAACTGATGCGCCTTTACGTTGACCCGCCGCCGCGCGAGCGCCAAGCGCGGCTGAGCGGCCGGGCGGCCATCCAGGCGCGCATGCGCACGGAGTTCGAGCGCGCCGGAGTCTGGGATCTGCTGAGAAAGAGGATCGCGGCGTCGGACTACACGCGGCCCGGCGATCCGCTGCGCATCGATGTCGGCTACCGGCCGAACGGCGTCATCCGCATGTTTCACGCGGTGAGTCTCGATCCGGGAATCGGCACGGGCGTGGAGAGCGCCAAAGTGCTGGCGTTCTCGGCCGCGGGTCTGCGCGAGGGGGTGGCGCGCGTGGAGAAAGCGGATTTGGAGCTGACGGCGGTGATCGAGCCGGCGGCGAAGCTCGGCGCGACCGACGAGGAGCCCGAGCGGCTGGCGATGTACCGCTTTGGCGTCGAGACGATGGAGGAGCATCGCATCCGCGTGCTCACCACCTCTGACATGACCCGCGTGGCGGAGACGGCGCGGCGGGAGCTGGTGGGGTAGAGGCAGGGAACAGGGAACAGGGAATAGTGGTTGATGGTATGCTGGACCGCTGACTGACATGGATTTGTAGAAGCAGAATTTTTTTTCGGAACATTGCGAGGAATTATTCGGGTTTAAGGTAAGATCGGAGTTGTTGATGAGCGATGGGCGGCTTTCGAGCCGCCCATTTTCTTTTGTGGGAAAAAACAGCAGGGCGAAAACGAGGGCGCAAAGCGAGAACAGGTGTTTTCTATTCCCTGATCCCTGTTCCCTGCTTTCAGAGCGAGGTTTGCGTGAGCGTAACGGAGCAATTGCGGGAGATCTGGCGGCAGGCCCGCCAGGGCGGCAGAACGGGTAGACGGGCAGAGCTTGCGGCCGCGGCCGAGGCCGAGCGCAGGACGCTGGCGCTGCCGGCCATTGTGAGCCCGGTGCAGTTTCCCGGGCATCACCTGCCCAAGCCAACCCCAGTCAACCTGCGGCGGTTTGCGGAGACGCCGCTGGTGCGCCGGGCCATCAACGTCATCAAGGACCGCATCGCGGCCATGGACTGGCAGGTGCGGGTGCGCCGCGGGGTTCGCGCTGGAGAGGTTGGCTATCTCGACCGCAAGCTGCGGGCGCTGCGCCGCGTGCTCGAAGAGCCCAACGACACCGACAGCTTCCGCACATTGATCGAGCAGGCCATCGAAGACGCGCTCACCGGCGGCTTCGGGGCGATCGAGATGGAGCCGACCGGCGATGCGGAGCGGCCGGCGATGCTGTGGCCCGTCGACGGGGCTTCCATTCGTATAAACGCCAAGTGGGACGGCCAGCCGGACTCGCCGCGCTATGCGCAGGCGTTGCCCGGGCAGCTTGCCTCGGATGCGGTCGAGTTGCGCGACGACCAGCTTATTTATCTGCGCATGAATCCGCGCAGCTTTACGCCGTTTGGCCTTGGGCCCCTCGAAGTCGCGTTCGAGACTGTGAACCAGTTCTTGAGCGCGCATCGGTATGCCGGAAAACTGGCGGCAAATCAGGTGGCGCAGTACGCGCTGTGGCTCAACGAGACCACGCCCGCGCAGCACGACCGGTTGATCCGCTGGTGGCAGGACGAGATCGAAGGCACGGGCCGCGTGCCGGTGCTTTCTACCGGGCAAAAACCGGAAGTGCTGCGCTTCGCCCAAGGCACCGACTCCGACATGCGGCTGGCGTGGCAGGAGTTCCTCATCCGCATGGTGGCGAACGCATTCGGATTGCCGCCGCTGATGCTGGGCCTCGAGGCCGACGTCAATCAATCCACGGCTTCAGAGATGGCGGACGAAGCATTCCGCGGCGCCATTTCGCCGATGGCAATGCTTATCGCCGGGCACATCACCCGCGACCTCTTCGGCAAGTGCATCGGCTGGCGCGAGTTCGAATTTGTCTTCAACGAGCTGAGCGCTCGCGATGAGCAGACGGAGTTGCAGGTGCAGGTGCAGCTCCTCCAGGCCGGCGTGCTCACCATCAATGAAGTGCGGGCAATGCGGGGGCTGGGACCGTTAGAAGCCGGGAACAGGGATCAGGGAACAGGGATCAGCAACTAGGGACCGAGGGAATAGCGAGCAGAAGGATGCTGCACGGGCTGATGCGCAATGCATTTCACTTCTGATGGTCACTGATGGTAGCGGGGCCGAGAAGCGCCAGCCTGTTCCCTGATCCCTGTTCCCTAATCCCTTCGCGCAGCGAAGCGGAGCGAAACATGCGACTGGAAGCAATGGCAGTATCGATTCCACATGTGGAGGGGCATCCGAACCGGGTGCCATTCGAGGGCGTGTTGACAGTGGTAAACACGCCCAGCGACAAAGCGCCGTCGGGAGCGCGCGGTCACCGGGTGATGCTCACCCGCGAGGCGGCCGAGCGGGCGCTGCCCTCGCTTTTGGGCATGGCCGTGGACTACAGGCCAGGATGGGACGGTCACGATGCAAGGCGCAAGATCGGCCTGCTGACCGAAGCCAACCTCGTTGGGCAGCGGCTTACGGTGCGCGGGTATCTCTACGCGCGCGATTTTCCCGACGTGGCGAAGGAGATGGCGGCCTCGGCGAAGACCAACCCTGGCGCCATGGGCATGAGCTACGAGCTGGCCGACGCGCGTGTCGAGGACATGCGCGCCGAGATATGGAAGCTGACGCGGGTGACGTTTACCGGCGCAGCCATCCTTCTGCGCGAGAAGGCCGCCTACCGGGCGACGAGCTTCCGGATGGCGAGTTGAAGCGAGGGACCAGGGAATAGGGAACAGGGAATAAGGGCTTGCAGATTGGTGGCATCAGCAAGTCGGCAGGTCTGCCAGCCGGCGAACAGGCTCCGGGATCTCCGGAGCCTGTTCTTTGCGATCGAGTTGTGAACCCGGAGGCCGGCTGCTCCCTGTTCCCTGATCCCTGATCACTGACAACTAACCACTGTTCACTGAACTGATTTCAACCGAAAGGAAACGGACGCACATGGAAGAGAACGCAATCGTGGAACGGCTTGAGAGCGCGGCCACTTTACTCGAAAAGACGCTGTCGCGGCTTGAAGAACGGCAGGGCTTCTTGTCAGGCGAGGTGGAGAAGATCTCGGCCACCGTGGAGCAGAGCCGCCGCGAGACGGAGCTGACCGAAAAGCTGGCTGCCGCCGAGCGCGAGATCGCAGAGCTGAAGGCGGCCGCGCACACTGCCGTGAACTCAGTGCGGCGCACGCTGCCCGCCAGCACTGCGGAGATGCTGGCCAAGCACGGCCTCGGCGACGGGCCGGTCGATGTCCGCAAGCTGGACGCAGCTCTTAGCGGGCTGAGCCTGGAGCAGCGCATCGCCGTCAAGACGCAACTGCTGCGTGCCGGAGCTATCGCGTAGAAACAGCGGACAGCAGACAGCCTACAGCTTTTGGATTCAATTCGCCGGGAACTGTGGGGTGTCGCTGATTACTGTCAAGTCTCAAACTTCACCGGGAACTGTCAGCTGTTTGCTGTTCGCTGTCAGCTCTGATAACCACGGCCCCATGGAGGGGGCGGAAAGATGCCTATGAACGCAACCTTTGCAGACATCCATGCAGCAGCGGATTACATCGGGCCTGGAGCGATTGAAGTTCCTCTTTACCAAACGGAGATCTTCGACATCTGCCGGCGCTCGAGCCCTTTCGGCCAGCGCATCAAGCAGGTTCCGGCCACCGGCCACCCGTCGCGCTTCTTTGAGGAGACGGCGATTCCCAATCCGGGCACAGCCGGCTTCGTGAATCCGCGCAGCATCTCGCCGACTGTGGTCTCGCCCACACGGATTGAGATGGCCGTGCCGCTCAAGGCCATTGTTGCGCAGATCAACTACAACCTGTTCGACATGGAACTGGGCGATCAGCAGAAGCAGTTCGCCTATCTGCAGGCCAAGGATATTGTCGACACGGTGAGCGGCGTGATGGTGACTCACGACGTGGCGCTGTGGCAGGGCAACGACACCAGCCTCAGCGCGCCCACTACCACGCAGTACATGGGCGTGGCTGCGCAGATCGCCGCGGGCGGAAACTCGGTGACCGTTACCACCTCGATGAAGATCGTGGACACCATTAAGACCACGATTGCGCAGATGGTCTCGAGCACCGGTTATTACGTGCGTCCTACGGCCATCTATGCCAACCCGGTGCTGCTCGATCTGATCGACCAGGAGATGAAGACCGACTACAACGTTGTTCTGCACACCGACAAAATCACCGCCGGCTTTACGGTGAAGATGTTGTCGACGCAGGCCGGCGATCTGCCGCTGATTCCCGACTGGAGCCTGCCTTACACGGGCACGCCGGGCACGGGCAATGCGGTGCTGCCGGCGTACATCGTCACTGAAAACCTGATCGAGTACCACTGGCTGGGCGACCCGACGCCGCGTATCTTCCAGCTCGGCCTGCCCAACTCGCTCACCTACCAGTACGTGGCCGTCAAGTTCGGCGCGCCGGTGGTGAAGGGCGCGAACTTCGCGCACTACCAGGTGCAGGTGCAGCGGTAGGTAGAAGCAGGGAACGAGGGAACAAGGGACCGAGGGACCGAGGGACCAAGGAATCAGGGATCGAGCAAGGAAATAAAGACTCTGCGCTAACCAACCAGTTTGGTGCGTCGTGAATCGGGTCTTTGCTTTCTTGTTCCCTTGTTTCCTCGGTCCCTTGTTCCCTGTCTTTTAGAAAGGAAGCGCAATGGCGTACCTGGAGCCAACGGATTATCCCAACTATGGATTGCCGGCCGGCACGACGGCGGACTGGATCACGGCGGCGACGGCGCTGATCAACAGCTACTGCCGCCGGCCGGACCTGAACATTATCCAGTACACCGAGCGGCTGCGCGTTACGGCGGGCTCGCAGACGGTGCGGCTCACGTATCTGCCGCTCGCGCCACTGGCGCCGGCCACGTCCTGGTTCGTCTGCATTGAAGGCCGCTACATCAAGCCGCGGCGCGGCGAGCTGCCTTACATGCCGCTCGTCAATGAACCGCTTGTCGATGCGGCGCTGGCCTTCGGCCTGCCTGGACAGTGGACCAGCATCGATCCCAACCTGGTGGATGTGGACCCCTGCAACGGCGAGCTGATGCTGCCTTACAACCTGCTGGGACTGCCGTTCAACGAGGTGAAGGTCACTTACACGGCGGGACTGGCGACGATTGGCGACGACATAAAGTCGGCCTGCGCGCAACTGGTGCGTAATGCCCAGGCCACGCCCGCGCTGAACGCCAGCTTCACCAAGATGGACACCATGTGGATGCAGTATTTTTCGAGTTCTCTGATCGACGAGACGGTGCAGCAGTGGCTGAATCCGTACGTCGCCAACAGGCTGGGCTAAGCCCATGCGGGGTGATTTATGAGCGATACGGCGCCGCGTAATCCGGTGGCAGCGCCGCGCATGCTGGCCGATGCCCTGCTGCGCAGCCTGGGAGGCAGCACAGCGCTGCTGCGCGTGACCGGCACGAATACTGACACCAGTCAGTCGGAGGTGGGCCTCGTGGCCACCACCTTTGCCGAAGTGGTGGTGAGCCCGGTAGTGATGCGCAAGATGCGGCCCACATGGCAGGAGGGCGGCGAATCGAAGTGGGAGCTGATGGTTTCGGCTACCGGCGTGGAGCAGCAGGTGTGCGCGCTCGATCTGGCCTCCGCGCAGGCCTTATTCGCGCAGACGCTGGCCGTGACCGTCGCCGCGCAGGACTACCTGATCGAATCCATCGCCGCAAACGAGGCCTTCGGCCAGGTCTACATGTACCGGCTGTTATTGCGCCAGGCGCAGCCGCAGGCGGTGTAGGAAAACAGGGATCAGGGAATAGGGAACAGGGAACAGTTCCGGATCTATCTCGCTCGACACAATTAGCCAAAGCGCGCGAACAGGAAAGGTGGATGGGAAGCAGGAGCAGAGATTGGGGTTGATTTTGCTGATCCCTGATCCCTGATCCCTGTTCCCTGCTTCTTATGCAAAACGCGAAAGACTCTTTCTACATGACGCTGCGGACGCGGCTCGCCACGATCAATCCCGAGCGCACCATTCTGCTGCGCGGCGCGGTTCGGCCGGGGATATTAGTCGAAGAGGCAGAAGCGCCTATCGGCCAGCCGCTGAACGATGTTTTCATCCTGCGCTGGCTTGCACTGGGCACCGATGTCGATCTCGCCGCCACCATGGCGGCAATGCAATGCGAGGTCATGTACGGCAC
>JASIJW010000497.1:0-23629 GCA_030050035.1 Acidobacteriaceae bacterium
GACGAAGAGCACCATACCTGGTCAATCTGCTTTACGGATTCGCAGGGCGCCACGCGGTGCATCGACTGGACGCTGGCCTCGAGCCCTGAGTTCCGGCAGATGATGGCGAAATACAGCCAGATCAAGGAATATCTGGAGCCGCCGTTTCTGATCGAGTACGCGTCCAAGGCGAGCAGCGCAAAGGAAGCCGCGGAAGACGAGGAAGAGCCGGATGCCGAGGGTGCGCCTTCACCGGGCAGCGTCGAAACACGGGCGGAAGCCAAATCCGGCGGCCGCGCGGCGCGCGTGCAGCGCGAGCCCATTGAGAAACAGACGGCGCGCGAACTGTTCGCCTTTATTGTGGAGCAGGGTAAAAAGGACTACCAGGTGCAGCGCTACAAGGGACTGGGCGAGATGACTTCCTCGCAGCTATGGGAGACGACCATGGATCCCGAGCGACGCACGTTGCTGCGTGTCAAGCTCGAAGACCTGGCGGAGACCGACTCGATCTTCACTACGCTGATGGGCGAGGACGTGGAATCGCGGCGAAAGTTCATCGAGGACAACGCGCTGGACGTAAAAAACCTGGACATCTAATCGGGCGTTGTAGTGTAGGCTGGCGCAATTCATGTTCGGATCTGCTGAATAACTGTCGGTAATTCTGGCTCATTAAATGTCAGAACACTCGAAGGCCCACTGCAAGGGGTCGTTTGAATCTCTCTCTGAGGGAGATGGGTGGAACCCGTCCAACATTTCCGTTAACTTCCCGGCAATTTGGTTAACTCCTAGCGATTCCATTAACAATTGAGCGTATACACGATCCGCTGCAAACGGTGTGAAGAGAACATCCCTGCGCCAGTGCAGACAATGCCGGATACTCTCTCGGTGTTGTGCTCGACAGCAGCGGGATTATCCGGTTTATCGGCGACCTCCGTGAATGAACAAGCGCATTATCGCCAAGTCACTTATCGAGGCCGATTACTATTCGAAAGTCGGCTAAGTCGGCTGCTCGCCAATTCTCCTGCACCAATGGTGAAGCGGCGATTCCCGGGACAGTAGCCCATTTATCAGGAGTCAAACAGTCGGGGGCTGGTGGTCATGACGATCCCAGCTTTTCTCCGCAGGATTTGGTCACGTCCCAGCTCGTAAATTCACTGCTTAGCGGAAGCCCAGTAATTGAACGCGAATCTGAGTTCAGCTGTGGGAGGGGCCGCATCACCGCAGACGACGCTACATGGGCAAGCGAGGTAGTTTCCTCCACAATTCGAACATATCGCCGAAGCCACCTTGAACGCCTGTCGCGTTTCCAAACCGGGAAGCGCAAGGGAAAGATTAATTAGCAGCGGCGAATCAGGGTCTTTCTCTTTCTCTTTCACTTTCGATACAAGTTCTCGGTAAGCCTTGATCGTTTGATCGAGCGCCTCTCGGGTGCGATGCATCATTATGGGCATCTACAAATAGTTATCCTCGAGAACCATGAAGCGTGCGTTCGGTGCGAAGGTCAAACGACAACCGTCCTGCCCCAAAATCTTCACCGGTTACTCTGGCCAGGAGCGATGACAGGTCTTCATTGAATTTCGGCCATACCAGTAATCCAACTCATCGTGTGAGCAGACTGTGTCGGCCAATCCCACCATGTCCGGATCGAGCCTCACTCTCACATTCACGCTGGAATCTTGGGCAATTTGGTGTAGTGTCCCCAGGATCTCTTTGTTGAAGTACTTGAAAGGAATTTCCGAGCGCCGCATGAAATGGTGCGCGAATACACAAAGCTCCCCGATCTGAAATATGCCTGGTCGCACCCACGCAGGATTTAGCAGTAACCACTGCTCCTCTTCATTTTTCTCGAGACATTTCCCATACCTACAAGTCCTGAGTGATCTCGCAACGTGGGAAAGATAAAGAAATTCGGAATCGTGGGAAGTTTTATCACGATATCTTTATGGGCCTTCTGTTTTTATCTTAATGCGACACATTGTCCACGCAACCTACCGGCTCGGAGGATCGAGTCTTGTGGGGCGGAGCTCGCTCTATTTCATTTTTCAAAGGGGGAAAAAGATGAATTGACCCCGGACGGGAATCTGCGGTGGTGGAGCGGTGGGGGAATCCTGCAGCCCGCTCCTTGATTGGGACAGCTTTACCTTTCTTCGATGCACTTCCCTGGAGGGGTTCACGATGATGACATCGCCAATCGATCGTTCAAGTGGTCGCGTTTTCCGCTGCCTTGCTATGCTGCTGCTTTTTGTTTCTCCCGCGGCTTTCTCGCCAATGTATGCGCAAACGTTCGCGCCCAAGCTTACAGTAGGGGCCGGAATACAAACCAGTTATGACCACTCCAAGACTGACGGAAGTCAGTCTGTCGATCAATTCCCGTTTAACCATGCCCGGCTCTACTTTAGCGGAGATGTGACGGATCATGTCAGCGCCATGTTCAATACGGATTACGAAAGCAGCACGGATTCAATGGAAATTCTCGATGCGGTTGGACAGTTTCACGCGTCGTCGAAAGCCAATGTCTGGATGGGCCGTTTCCTGCCGCCCAGTGACCGCGCGAATTTGTACGGGCCATTCTACTCGAACGAATGGGACGTTTATAGCGACGGCATTCAAGACGGTTATCCGTTTGTCTATCAAGGACGTGACAATGGCGCGGCCTATTGGGGGGACTTCAAAGCCGGCGCCGCCAAAATTAAAGCTTCGGTGGGCGCCTTTGAAGGCACATCCGCGGATGGAAAGAACGGTCCTATTTGGGCGAGCCGCGTCCAGATTGATTTATGGGACCCGGAGAACGGATATTACCTGAACGGCACATACTACGGCGATAAGAATCTGCTGGCGATAGCCGGCGCGACTCAGGTGCAGTCCGGTAAGACGGCGACAACTGGCGACTTTCTAATGGAGAGAAAGGTTCCTGGAGGAGGCGCCTTCACCATCGAAAGTGAATACTCCCGGTACAACGGTCTCGGCGGTTACAACGCGAACTACGCCAAGAGCGAAGGCGCGTACGGCCTCGCATCTTTCCTGATACCAAAACATGCCGGAAAAGGCAATTTTGAACTCCTCGGAAAATATGCGAGCGCGGAGTACACGGGGGGAAGCGGCGGCGGGCCCAGTTACCGTCAAAACACTGCCGAGGCTAATTTCAGCTACATTCTCAAACAATTTGACGCTCGTGTCATGAGCTTCTATCGGAACGCTAGCTACAACGCGGTAACTCCCAATAGCTGGCAGATTGGTGTCGGCCTGCAGATTCAGTTGTCCAAGACATTCAGCCTGAACGCAGAGTAACTGCGAGTCATTTTCTAACGGCCGAGGCTGTAACAAACGGACCGTGCCACGCATTTAGTCGACTTACCAATCAGAGGGCAAAGGAGAAGCGTTTATGAAACAGCAATCAACTGGCGCAACGTTTTTGAGAATAAAAGCGGTAGGCGCCGTCACAACGATCTTGGCCGTCGCATTTTTCGCAGTGGCCTCGACCCCAAGCTGGGCGCAGAACGGAACCGTGAAAGTGGGCGTGCTACAGTCCCTTTCGGGAACCATGGCGATCAGCGAAGTAACTGTCAAGAATGCAACCGTGCTCGCGATCGATCAAATTAACGCATCCGGTGGCGTGCTGGGAAAGAAAATCGTCCCGGTGATAGAAGACGGCGCTTCCGATCCGGCCGTGTTTGCTCAGAAGGCGCAGAAGCTGATCCAGGAAGACCAAGTGGTTACGGTCTTCGGCGGCTGGACCTCGGCCAGCCGCAAGGCGATGCTTCCCGTTTTTGAACGCTTTCATTCGCTGCTCTGGTATCCGGTGCAGTTCGAAGGCAATGAGTGCTCACCGGACATCATGTACTCCGGCGCGCAACCCAATCAGCAGATCCTTCCTGCGCTGCAATGGTCCATGGAACTGGGCAAGAAGAGGATCTTCCTGCTCGGGTCCGATTATGTCTTTCCACGGACGGCAAACTTTATCCTGAAAAAGCATATCGTCCACGACGGCGGCACGGTTGTTGGCGAAGAGTATGTTCCGCTTGGCGGCACGGACTTCAGTTCGGTGATCGCCAAGATCAAGTTGGCCCATCCGGACGTCATCTTTAACACCTTGAATGGAGATAGCAACGTTTCCTTCTTCAAGCAAATGGCCGCCGCGGGCATAACTCCGGCGCAGTTGCCGGTCATGTCCTTCAGCATTGCCGAGCAGGAAGCACATGCCATGGGACCGAGCCTGGTGGCTGGAAGCTTTGCCGCGTGGAACTACTTCCAGAGCCTGAAGAACCCGATGAACCAGAAGTTTGTCGCCGCATATAAGGCGAAGTACGGCCGGGATTCAGTGGTCGACGATCCCATGGTTCACGGATACGAAGACGTCATGCTGTGGGCGGCCGCGGTAAAAAAGGCGGGCAGTTTCGATCCCCAGAAGGTGCGCGCGGCCGCTGTGGACCTGGAATGGCAGAATTCCCCGATGGGCAACGTCAAATTTGCGGATAATCAAAGTCTGTACCAAACGGCCTACGTCGGAAAAATTCAGCCAGACGGACAGTTCCAGATCTTGTGGCAGTCCAAGGAACCACTGCGTCCCGAGCCGTATGACTCGCTCGCTTTCCCTGGCCGGAGCTGTCCGGCGAAGTAGCAATCATGCAGGGAGGAGACGGAGTATGTGGCATTTTCCAATCATTGCAGGCCAGGTTTTCAACGGTTTCAGTGTCGCCTCGATTCTGCTGTTGACGACGTTGGGCTTGGCCTTGAGCTTCGGCCAGATGAACGTCATCAACATGGCGCATGGCGAGATGCTGATGTCCGGCGGCTATCTTGCCTATCTGGCCTGCAAATTTGTACACGGCCCCGCGGCTTTTCCCTGCGCTTTTCTGGTAGCCTTTGCCGGAGCCTCAGTTTTGGGCGCATTGCTGGAGGTGTCGGTGATTCGCTGGCTCTACGGCAGACCTCTTGACACACTGCTGGCGACCTGGGGCATTAGCTTGATCATGCAACAGGGCGCCCGCAGTCTTTTTGGGGCCATTGGCGTCGAAGTGGTCGCGCCGCATTGGCTCGACAATTCCATTGTCATTTCGCACGGCTGGTTGGCCGGACTCTCTCTTCCCTATGTCCGCATTTTCATCATCCTGCTCGCTGCCGTCGTTCTAGTCGGCCTCGTCCTTTTTATCGCCCGCACCCGCTGGGGACAATGGCTGCGCGCGGTCCATCAGGACCGGGAGATGGCGGGAGCGTTGGGCATCAACACCAAGCGAGTGGACCTGATCGTCTTCGCGCTGGGCTCGGGCGTAGCCGGTCTGGCGGGCGCAGCGCTCGCGCTCATCTCGCCGGTCACCCCCACGGTGGGACAAAGCTACATCGTCTATGCCTTCCTTGTGGTCATTGTCGGCGGGCTTGGCAGCCTGCTCGGCACGACTATCGCCGCGTTACTGGTGGGACTGTTCTCCGCCAGCGCGCAGATGTTCACCAGTGTCAGCTTCTCCGACGTTCTCCTGCTGGTCATGGTGATCGTCCTCATTCAATTCCGCCCTCGCGGACTTGTGGCGAAGCGCAGCCGGGCGCTGCAGGAGGCATGAGTTGCGATTGCGATTGAAGCGCATTTTTGACGGGCTATTCCTGATCGCTCTGGCGTTCGCCCCGTTTTATCTTTCCGCGTATCACCTCTCTCTTCTGGGCCGGTTCCTGGCCTTGGCGATTCTTTCGCTCGGCCTGGTGCTGGTGTGGGGCTGGGGTGGGATTCTTAGCCTCGGTCAGGGAGTCTTTTGGGGTTTGGGCGGATATGTTCTCGCCATGCACTTGAAGCTGGTGTCCCTGTCGCCTGGCGATCTGCCCGATTTCATGATGTGGAGCGGCCTGGATCACTTGCCGAAATGGTGGGCCGTCTTCAACAATCCGGCCCTGACCCTGACATGCGTTGTGCTCCTGCCCATGGCAGCGGCCGCGGTGCTGGGCTGGCTTATGTTTCATCGCCGCGTGGGCGGCGTTTACTTCGCCCTGATTACCCAGGCTCTGGCCCTTGCCTTTTCCACGCTGCTCATTAGTCAGCAGCCCTACACGGGCGGCTTCAACGGCCTCACCGACTTCAGCACGATTCTGGGCTACTCGGTCAACGGTCCCAATTTTGAGCGAGGGCTTTACTGGGTGACGCTGGCCTTCCTCGTAGCGTCTTTTCTGCTTTGCCAATGGCTGCGTCAGGCCAACTTCGGCAAGGTCCTGGTCGCCATTCGCGACGGCGAAAGCCGCGTCCGCTTCCTCGGATACAACGCCATGGCGTACAAGACCGTCGCGTTCGCGGTGGGCGGCGCCCTGGCCGGGATTTCCGGCGCGCTGTACACGCTGCACGTGGGCGTCATCTCGCCGGCCATGGTGGGCGTGGTTCCCTCAATCGAGATGGTGGTTGCCGTCGCGGTCGGCGGCCGCGAAAGCCTGACCGGCGTGATCATCGGAACACTGCTGGTCAATTGGGGTAAGGATTGGGTGAGCAGCGCAATCCCCGAGCTATGGCTTTTTGTTATGGGCGCGCTCTTCGTATTAGTGGTGACGGCAATGCGCGGAGGACTCGCGGGGCTGGTTGAGATTCCCTTCCGGATGGTGGATTCGCGGCGGCATAAAAAAGCCACGAGTGCCAATTCGGTTGTTGCCGCGGTGGAACAGACGGAGGCGTACAAAGCCTAATGAACGCGAGGCCCGGTGAACGCGAGGAGGTCGCTATGGCGGAACCACTGCTTAAGGTAGAGGATCTGACGGTTAGTTTTGACGGTTTCAAAGCGCTCGATGGCATGAGCCTCCAATTGATGCCAGCTTCTGTGCGCGTTCTCATCGGGCCCAACGGCGCCGGCAAGTCCACGCTGTGCGACACCATCATCGGGCATGTGCGGTCTGTCTCCGGCAAGGTGGTCTTCAAGGGCAAGAACATCACCTCGCTGCCCGAGTATCAGATCGTGCGCAAAGGGATTTGCAGGAAATTCCAAACGCCCGGCGTTCTCGAGAGCCTGACCGTGGCTGAAAACCTGGCGCTTTCAGCGCGCCACCACCGGGAATGCTGGAGATCGTTCGGCAGGACCCTCAGCGGGGAGGGCCGCGCGCGCGTGGACGAGACGCTGGAGTTGATCGGTCTTGCGGAAAAGCGGAACCAGCTTGCCGGAGAATTGTCCCACGGGCAGAAGCAGTGGCTTGAGATTGGTATGGTGGTCGCCTCCGACGCCGATCTGCTCCTGCTGGATGAACCGGCGGCCGGCATGTCGCACGGCGAAGCGGCGCAAACCGCGGAGCTGATACGCCGCCTCTCGCAACGGCACAGCTTCCTGGTCATCGATCACGATATGACGTTTGTGGAGCAATTGGAGGCGCCGGTCAGCGTGATGCACATGGGGCGCCTGCTCAAGGAAGGAACGCTCGAGGAAGTCCGTAACGACCCGCAGGTGGCCGCTGTGTATCTGGGCCGCGTCAAGGAGGTTGCCAGTGCTTGCGCTTGAGGGAGTATGCGCGGGCTACGGCCAAAGCCGCGTTCTGGAAGCGATCAAGATTTCGGTGGCCGATGGGGAAGCCGTCACTCTGCTGGGACGCAATGGCGTGGGGAAGACGACGCTGCTGAGAACCATTGTCGGCTTGCACCCCGCCGAGCAGGGAATCGTCAAGCTGAACGATGAGGACATCACCGATTTCCCTGCCTACTCGCGCGCTCGCAAGGGAATCGGTTACGTTCCACAGGGCCGAGGCATTTTCCCCCATTTGACGGTGGAGGAGAATCTGCGGGTGGGCTTCGCCAGCCTGTCTGGCCGGGCCGGGAAAAACGAAACCATCCCCCCTTACGTGTACGAATTATTCCCTGTCCTTACCCGCATCGCCACGCGCAAGGGCGGAGTGCTAAGCGGCGGAGAACAGCAGCAATTGGCCCTTGCCAGGGCGTTGGTAGCGCAGCCCAAGCTGCTGATCCTCGATGAGCCGACAGAGGGCATTCAGCCTTCCATCGTGCAGCAGATCGAAGAAGCGTTGCGCGAGATTCGCACCCGGCTGAAAATTGCTATCCTTCTGGTGGAGCAGTATTTGGACTTCGCATGGTCGATCGCGGACCGGTTTTACGTCATGCGGAGCGGAAGAATCATCGATGAAGGCAATCCCCGCGAACGCGAGCCGGGAAGTGTTATTCATTGGCTCAACGTTTGAAGACGGCACATGCACCTGACACCCCGAGAAACGGAAAAGCTTCTGATTGCTGTCGCAGCCGACCTGGCGCGCAAACGGCGCGAGCGGGGACTGAAGTTGAATTACCCCGAAGCAGTTGCGCTCATCAGCGCCGAGATCCTGGAAAAAATTCGCGATGGCCGCGCGGTTTCGGAGTTGATGGATTTCGGAGCCACCATCCTGACCCGCCAAGACGTCATGGAAGGCGTGCCGGAGATGGTGAAGGAAGTGCAGATCGAAGGCACTTTTCCCGATGGCACCAAGCTGGTGACGGTTCACAACCCGATACGATAATCGCTTCGGAAATAATCGATTCGGAAGTTGATTGGTTCGGCTCCGATTGAGGTGATTTGTGATTCCTGGAGAGTATCAGTTGGCGGAAACTCCCATCGTGGCCAACGCCGGCCGCACAACCCGGGAGCTGGAAGTCGCCAATACCGCCGACCGGCCTATACAAGTGGGATCGCATTTTCATTTTTTCGAAGCAAACAAAGCGCTCCTCTTCGATCGCTCCCTGGCTTTCGGCATGCGCCTCAATGTGCCCGCCGGCACGGCGGTGCGTTTTGAGCCAGGAGACAGCAAACGCGTTTCGCTGGTCGCCATTGGTGGGCAAGGCGCTGTTTTTGGATTGAACGGACTTACCAACGGCGCCACCGGAACCGCACAACGCGAAGCCGCTGTTGAGCGGGCCCGCGGCCAAGGCTTTCTGGGAGTGGACTCGTGACCCTCAATATTCCGCGCCGCCAATATGCGGACCTCTACGGCCCGACGGTGGGAGACCGTGTGCGGCTTGCGGATACGGATCTTTTCATAGAGATCGAGCGCGACCTGACCACCCCTGGGGACGAAGCGAAATTCGGCGGCGGCAAAGTGCTGCGTGACGGCATGGGGCAATCCGCGCGGGCAACCTCGGCGGAAGGAACACTGGACACCGTCATTACCAATGCCGTGGTGATCGATCATTGGGGCATTGTCAAAGCCGATATCGGCATTCGCGGCGGACGCATTGTCGCTCTGGGCAAAGCCGGGAACCCCGACATCATGAACGGCGTCACCCCCGGGATGGTGGTTGGCGCGGGCACGGAGGTGATTGCCGGGGAAGGCAAGATCGTCACCGCCGGCGGCGTCGATTCGCATGTCCATTTCATCTGTCCGCAACTGGTTTGGGCGGCTTTATCCGGGGGCCTGACTACGCTGCTCGGCGGCGGAACCGGTCCGGCGGCCGGCACCAACGCCACCACTTGCACTTCTGGTCCATGGAACCTCGACCGTATGTTGCAGGCCGCCGACGCGTTCCCCGTCAATCTCGGCTTCCTGGGAAAGGGCAATGCTTCGTTTCCGGCACCGCTGCGGGAGCAGATCGAGCGAGGCGCTATCGGTCTCAAACTCCACGAGGATTGGGGCAGCACTCCGGCGGCTATCGACTGCGCGCTTTCCGTAGCCGAAGAGTACGACGTTCAGATCGCCATCCACACCGACACGCTGAACGAAGCGGGGTTTATCCAGGACTCCATCCAGGCATTCAAGGGACGAACCATTCACACGTATCACACCGAAGGCGCCGGGGGTGGGCACGCGCCCGACATCATCAAAGTGTGCGGCGAGCCCAACTGCCTGCCTTCCTCCACCAATCCGACCATGCCATTCACGGTCAATACTCTGGATGAGCATCTGGACATGTTGATGGTTTGCCATCACCTTAACCCCGCCATTCCCGAGGATCTGGCCTTCGCCGAGTCGCGCATCCGGGCCGAAACCATTGCAGCCGAAGATGTGCTGCACGACCTGGGAGCCATCAGCATGATGTCTTCCGATGCGCAGGCCATGGGCCGCATCGGCGAGGTGGTTCTGCGCACCTGGCAAGCAGCCGACAAGATGAAGCGGCAAAGGGGATCGCTCGCCGGAGAGAAAGCGGGCAGCGATAATCTGCGCGTGCGGCGCTACGTCGCCAAGTACACCATCAACCCGGCCATCGCGCACGGCATCGCGCATGAGGTCGGTTCGATTGAAGCCGGCAAGCTGGCCGATCTGGTGGTGTGGACCCCGGCGTTTTTTGGCGTCAAGCCGGAGACGGTGGTCAAAGGAGGCCTCATCGCCTGGTCGGTGATGGGAGATGCCAACGCATCCATCCCCACGCCGCAACCGGTGCTCTACCGGCCCATGTTCGGCGCCTTTGCCGGCGCCCTGCACGCCACTAATCTGACCTTCATCTCCCAGGCGGCAATGAACGCGGGAGTTCCCGCCAGCCTGGGTCTCAAAAAACAAATTGCGGCCGTTCGCCGCTGCCGCAATCTCACCAAGCGCGACATGATCAATAACGACGCCCTGCCGCGCGTCGATGTCGATCCGGAAACCTACCAGGTGCGCGCGGATGGCGTGTTGCTCACCTGCGATCCGGTCTCCGTGCTGCCCATGGCGCAGCGGTACTTCCTATTCTGACAAAGCGAAAGGTGCGACATGCTTCTGATCGACTGTTTAATCGGCCACGCTCCTGTGCCCGATTTGCTCCGGCGCCAATGCGACAACCTGGTGCTCACTTCTGAACAGCGCAGATGGGTGCGCGGGCGTTTCGTTTCCGCCCAGGGCCGCGAAGTGGCTTTGGCGCTTCCCACCGGGACGGTTCTCGAGCCGGATGAGATCTTGTGGGTGGAAGAAGACTGGTACCTGAAGGTGCAGGCTGCTGCCGAGCAGGTTCTTGCTGTTTCTCCCGGCGATTACCGGGACGCGGTGCGCATTGCCTTTGAAGTGGGGAACCGCCATTTTCCTCTCGCCATCGATGGAGAAAGGTTGCTCGTCCCCGACGATCCTGCGATGGTGCAATTGCTCAACCGTCTTGGCGCTTCATGGCAGCGGGCGAGCGCGGTCTTTCAGCCTGTCGGTCATGCGCATCGCCATGAGCATGAGTGAGTGGACTACGCTTCTGCAATTCAGCGACGGCCTTTTTCCTGCCGGAGCGTATGCGCACTCTTTTGGCCTGGAGTGGTACGTTCAGGCCGGCCTGGTTGGCGATGCGGCATCGCTCGAGTCGCTCGTGCGCAGCTATCTGGAGGCTTCTGTTGCGCCTGCCGATGCGGTGGCGCTGCTATGTTCCTGGAAAGCCGGTCGTACCGGAGACATCGAGGCATCTCTGCGCATGGACGCTCTGCTTGACGCCTTGAAGCCGGCCGAGGAGTTGAGAAGCGCCAGCCGGCAGATGGGCAGGCAAACGCTGCGCATCGCAAACAGCTTTCTGGTCCACGATCTCACGCAGGCCTTCTTCCAGGCAGTCGAAGAGTATCTGACGCCGGGCCATCATCCCGTGGCCCTGGGCATCGTGGGCAACGCTCTGGCATGGGAACCGCGGGAGATGATCGCGGCTTACTTGTATTCTTCCAGTGCAGTGCTGGTGAATGCCGCGCTTCGTCTCTTTCCCCTGGGCCAGCTTGCCGGGCAGCGCGTTCTATGGAATCTGCAGCCGCTCTTTGGCGAATTGGCCGCGGAAGTTTTAGAAAAACGCGAAGAGGACATTTGGAGTTTTACTCCTGCCATGGAGATTGCGGCGATGCGTCACTCTACACTCGATGCGAGGTTATTTCGATCATGAGCTCTCAGCCCCTTAAAATCGGCGTCGGCGGTCCGGTCGGATCAGGCAAGACTGCTTTGGTGGAGACCCTTTGCCGGCGCTTGCGCGACACCTACGATCTTGCCGTAATCACCAATGACATATACACGCGTGAAGACGCCGAATTTCTCACTCGCCGCGGCGCCCTAGCCGCGGAGCGCATCCTCGGCGTCGAAACCGGCGGCTGTCCGCACACAGCCATTCGCGAAGATGTCTCCGTGAACCTTGAAGCTGTGACGCAATTGATCCGCCAGTTCCCCCGAATGCAGATCCTCTTCATCGAGAGCGGCGGAGATAATCTGGCAGCTACCTTCAGTCCCGAACTGGTGGACGCAACTATTTATGTGATCGATGTAGCCGAAGGCGATAAGATTCCGCGCAAAGGAGGCCCCGGCATCATCGCGTCGGGACTGCTGATCATCAATAAGATTGACCTGGCGCCCTATGTAGGCGCGGACCTGGCAGTCATGGATCGGGACGCGAAGCGTGTTCGCCAGGGAAGGCCATTTGTCTTCACTAATCTCAAGGACGGCACTGGCGTCGAGTCGATCGTCGAGTGGATCAGGCGCGGATTGCTCTTTGAATCCTGAACGCATCGGACGCGACGGGCAGCTTGCGCTGCGCTTTGCGCGGCGCGGCGCGCACACCACTCTCGTGCGCTCCAGTTTTACTCTGCCGTTGCAGGTCCTCGCACCGCTTGCCATGGAAGACGGCTCGGCTTATCTGGCGCTGCTCAACCCGACCGGCGGCGTGCTGGGCGGCGATCGCCTGACCAGCGAGATCGAACTCGAGCAGGGCGCGCATGTAAGCCTGACTACGCCTTCGGCGACTCGCGTCTATCGCACGGACGATCTGCCGGCGATACAGGACACTGTCATCCGCGTCGGTGAAGGCGCGACGCTCGAGTATTTTCCAGAGCATGTGATCCCGCATCCAGGCGCCGCTTTGCGCCAATCGCTGCGCGCGGAGATCGCCGCGGGCGGCTGCGCCCTGCTTTGGGAGGCGATGGCGTGTGGCCGCGTAGCGCGCAATGAACGCTGGAAATTCCGCGAAATTGTCTCCGAGGTCGAGATCCTCATCCGCGACAAACCCGCGTGGCTCAGCCGGACAAAGAT
Organism: Acidobacteriaceae bacterium; assembly: GCA_030050035.1. GTDB lineage: Bacteria > Acidobacteriota > Terriglobia > Terriglobales > Acidobacteriaceae > Telmatobacter. The sequence continues at coordinate 12,859 of JASIJW010000497.1, forward strand.
CGTCCCCCCCGCCCTGAACCCCGAGAGGCTTGGCGTCTCCGAAGCCTATGCGTACAGCGGTTCGCTGGCGATTGTTGCGGATGGCTTCACGCAGTGGCCGCAGTTGATTGCGGCGATCAACCGGGAGCTTGCAGCCGTTCCTGAAGCGCACGGCGGGGTTAGCAAGTTGGCGGGAGATGGTTGTCTTGTGCGCCTGCTGGCAAAATCTGCCATCGACCTTTCCGCAATGAACACTGCATTGTGGGCAGTAGCCCGTGCTTTCGTGCTGGGCTTGCCGGCATTTGAGCCAAGAAAGTACTGACCGGGCGCTGCTAGCGCAGACGGCTTGTATCTTTCCTTCCCTGCCGGTGCTATCGTGCCTTAACCTGCCGGAGATCTGTTTTTGGCGTACATGGGATTACAAGGTCAAAGGGGTTAACGCCCTAAGAGGGCGTTTCACGCCCATCCACAGGGCATGCTCGCTCCCAGCGAGCCAAAGTCGCCCGAGAATCAAACCACTTCCCCGCGAAATGTAGAGAATCCTTCGAACACACCGCAAGGCTTTGGCCCACCAGCAAAAGCAAGCGGAAGTAGCCTAAGATGACCATCAGTTCGGCTCCTGTTGCTTCCTACGGATGGCCTAAGCGACAAAGTTCCGCGCGGAAAACTGTCTGGATTTGCCCGTCAATTGGTACCGGGGCGACATTTGAAGGTCACGTCTCAAATGCCGGGAGCGAACATGGAACCACGAAGGCATTGTTCGGCAAGCTGTGGCTGGATGCGAGCATGTTCCGTTGTGATGTGAGCATTACGCCGACGATTCTCAAGCTTGAGCACAGAGGGTCCCAGAACAGCGTGATTCTTCCCGCGTAGCGAGGGCCGGAGTATTGGCCTCCAAAGGCCTAGCTGGACCGGATGGAAGCAAGCTGACTCAACTTTGCCTTCAATAGTGCTTGACTAACCGGCCGTTCGTGGAGCAGCAATTCGGCAGACTGGATGAGAGGGTTATCGTGGAACCAGTTTTGGACCACGTTGTCCCGCAGCAGATTCAGAACTGCAATCAGTGACATCCCCTGATGATGCGCCATCCATTCGCGCGTGAGGACGGGCGCGCGCAACGAGGTGCTGTAATCGGCCGCTTCATACAGCCCATATGGCCCGACCCAGCCGGCACACGCCATGCGCCGCAGGTTGCGCAGCGCCTCACGGCTGTCGATTCCAAGCGCCAGAAAGGTAGAGTACGGCGATATCACCGGCCCTGCCGTGACTTCGAACGAAAGGCCAATACGCGGGATACCGTAGGCCTGGTAATGATATTCACCGGATTCATTCTTGTGGGAGGAGCCAGACTCCGAAATTCCCCAGGGGATCTTCAGAGCCCGCGCAAACGCCCGCTGGACGGCAACACAGGCCTTCTGGGAGCGTGCAATCAGTGTGCCAGCATAGCTCCGCATCCAGAGAGCCGGCATCAGGTACTCAAACATGGTGCCGGTCCAGGAGAGCAGAAGGAATTTGCCATAGGCATGTACATGGTCTCTCGACAGCTTGAACCAACTTTGCTGGGGCAAATCGCCGCGCGCAATGGCCAGAAAGGTTGCAATGCGCGCCTCCGATGCGAGCATGTCGTAGCACGCCTCGTGAAGCCGGTGGGTCCTTGCATCGTAGCCGATGGAAAGCACTTGCCGTCCGGGGTCGGATAGGAAGGCAAACTCCGTCGCTTCCGCAAGTTTCTCGGCATTCTGCTCGATATCCCGCAAGCGATCGCTGAGATTGCGCAGATTTTCAATTGCAGCCGTCAGGCTTGTACGGAGTCTTTGGCCAATTCCGAAAAGCGATGGATCCGCGGCAATGGTTTCCCAGGCCCGCGATAGCCGGAGGTCGAGAGCTTCCGCAAAGGATGTGGCATCACGCAGGCATAGCCCGTTGCTCTTTTCGTCGAATTCCAATTGCGGGATGGCGCGCAGAGGTCTGAACTCCGGCAATGCCCATGGAAGGAAATCATGTGCCAACACGAGGATGGCGGCCACACGGTCACGTGTCTCGGCAACCCACCATTCGCGGCGATTCTGCGAGGATCCAATAGTGGCAACCGATGCCAAAGTGGCGTGCGCAGCCGGCAGCCATTCGATCCAGTCATTAATGCTGGCGGATGCGGATGGCAGCGGGAATTTCGCAATGCCGCCGGAAAGCTTGTTCTCCTCCAGCATGAGACGCCAATGCATGCGCAGGCTTGCAAACAGTGCAGGTGAAAGCAGCGCCTTTCGAGCCACATGATGCACACCCCCACGTAGCGTATAGAGCGAGGCGACAAAATTGCCGCTGTCGACCGAGGAGACAAAGCGTTCCTCGCCCAAGGGAGCCAGCGTATGGGTGTCGTACCAGTTGTACAAGTGGCCGCGGAACTTCTCCAGGCGCGCAACAGTGGCCAGGCTGCGCGAAGTGAGATCCGCCAGCTCTGGCGCCGTCACAAATCCAAATTCGAATGCTGCCTGGCGGGCATTCAGGAGCAATCCGATGTTGGTGGGAGACACGCGCGGCGCATCGCAGAGGTTCTCTTCGTGCACGTTGTCAGGAATGAGGTAGTTGTGACGCTCATTCCCAAACTGCTGGAAATAGCGCCAGATGAGCAAAGCCTGAGTAAGGAGAAACTCCTTATCGCTCCGTTGGAGAGGCTGCCGAGTGCGCGGAGGCGCATTCAACCATAACGAGACTGGGAATGCTGCGGTCCAGACGAGAAGGATGGGAAGGGCGCACCAGAACGCTGCGGAGTGGCGGGAGGTGAACCACACAATTAGTCCCAGCCCTGCAGCAAGGAGTGGCGTTGCAGCGAGATACTGATCAACAGGAGACCGCTGCGCGGAGCGCAGCTCTGCCTGGGCCGCTGTTTCCCACTCCAGCAAACGCTCTCCAGTGATCAGGAGGCGCGTGAATGACCGGAAGATCGCATCGCAGATCAGCAGCATCTGATGGGCGAGCAGCGCAAAATCGAGCAGAATAACGAACGCCGACTGCGTACTTGCTGCGAAAGCATCGCCAACCGCTCCTTGCTGCCCTTTGGTCAGGGCGACGCCGAGGCTGAAGCACAGCCGGATCACGGCCGGGAAGGCGAACAGGAGCAGGGAAACGAAGGCCCAATAAAGCGGGCCGCCTGGCAGTCGCAACCAGCCGGCAACAAACAAGATAAAAAAGGAAGGCAGCACTAACGATCGCCGCAGATTATCCAGAATCTTCCAGCGCGATATCGAAGAAATGGGGTTTCGCACCGACTGGCCGGATTCATCCGGCACGTGCGAAAACATCCACTGCGCGACTTGCCAGTCTCCACGCACCCAGCGGTGATTGCGGCGGCTGTAGGCGCTGTAGTGCGAGGGATAATCGTCAATCAATTCGATGTCCGCTGCCAGCGCGGCGCGTGCATAGGCTCCTTCGATCAGGTCGTGACTGAGCAGGGCATTGCGCGGGAATCGCCCCTTCAATACAGCGTGCAGTGTTGCGACTTCGTAAATCCCCTTGCCGGTAAAAATACCTTCCCGAAACAAGTCCTGGTAAGCATCAGAGGCCGCGCGCGTGTAGATATCGAATCCGCTTTGGCCCGAGTAAATCGCAGCCAGGCGCGATCGGGCCGTCGATCGTACCGTCACGCCAATGCGCGGCTGAAGGATTCCATAGCCCGCAATGACGATGCGCAATTTAGGATCGATGACTGCCTGGTTCAGCGGATGCGCAAGGGCGCCGGCTAACCGGGCGGCTGCTCCGCGAGGCAGCTGCGTATCCGAATCGAGCGTCAAAACATAGCGCACCTGATTGAGCACGCTTATGTCGCCCGCCGTGATAGGGAACGCGTTGTGCTCGCCGGCAAGAAAACTGTTCAGGTCAAGCAGCTTGCCGCGCTTACGCTCCCATCCCATCCACACTCCCTGCCGCCGGTTGAAGTCGCGATGCCGATGCAGGAGCAGGAACGAGCCATGCTCCGCAGCCCGGTACTTCTCGTTCAGATCTCCAATCAATTGAATTGCCAGGTCCACCAGCGGGTGCGAATCTCTTGCTCGCGGCTTGGTTACGGAATCGGGAAGATCCGTCAATAAGGCAAAATGCACGTGGGGATCGCGATTGGCAAGGAAGCGGACCTCGAGGTCGTTCACCAGCTCGCGCACCTGCTGTTCATTCAGCAATAACGTGGGCACGGCAACCAAGGTCGTGCATTCGGCAGGGACCCCTTTGCTGAAATCCAGCTTGGGCAGCGGCTGAGGATCGAAACACGCAGTAACGGCGTTGTTCACGAGGGCAACTGCATTCTCGCTCGCGGGAAAAAGAAGAACGATAATCGCCACCACCAGGCCGCTGAAGGAGGCCAATACCGGCACTACGGGAAATATCGCCGCTGCGATAAAGAGAAGCGTGAAAAGCTGGATAGCGCCGGGATAGATTTCCTCGCCGTGCGCGCGAACGAACTCGCGCGCGCGATATCCGGGCGAGGGGTGAAACCCGACGCTGTCTATAAGCTGTGCAAAGCCGGTATCCATAAGATAATAGCCAACGTGAATGCGGCGAAGCTGCACACGCGGATCAGCGTCAGGAATGGCGTTACCGTGGCGGGCAAGATCGACGGCGATTTGCGCGACCTGCGATTCCGAACAGTCGGAGAAGCGAGCAACAAGCGCGATTCGCTGGCGGTACAATTCGCGGCTTTCAAAGTCCATCTGTCCGTATTTCTCTGCGGGATCCTGGCGGAGGATTTCTTCGAGCGCGATGAGAGGCTCGATAAGGAATACCCAGTCCGCGTTGGCGATGGCTCGCAGGCTCTTAAGATGCCTGAGAAGCGCCGGAATCGGAGCCGAATCGCTCGAAGTGAGCAGTGCGGTTGTTGCCTCCAGCACCCACTCGAGCAGCGTGAATTGCAGAAAGGCGCCGGCATTCCACAACTCATCAACGTTAAGAGCTTCGTGTGTCTGCAGCGCGCGAATGAACCGGCGAAATGATTGCGGCGAAAATTCTCCGTCCACGGCATGCAGATACGCACAGGCAACCGCGGCCATACGCGGTTCCTCGCTGGCGTCTGCGTGCTGGATGCGCGGCAACCGGCTCACGCGCCGCGTGTGATCGGCAAGAGAAGTGACGGCGGATCGCAGCAGGCGATAGCATGTGCCCAGCTCTATCAGCGCACTGCGATGTGCCGTCATCTCAGGTTCTGCAGGCGCGGCAATCCGATTGCGGGAAAGTTCGGCTTCGAGCTTCTTCAGCTTCCGGGACGCGGCGCGGACGCGTGCGAAGAATTTGCAAGGTGAGGAGGGTCGATGCACGACATCCCACGAGGTTGCAATTGCCGCCGCGGCTTCCAGGCTTGCCGCTTCGCTATCACGGATTCCTTGTGATGATTTGGTTGCGGTATCAATCAAGTCCATTGGGTCATTACCGGCAGTTCACGGATTGCATTTCAAACATGGCGGCATGGCAGCCGTTATGCGAGATGCACGGCGTCTTTCTCCGTCGACAAGTCAGATCATGCATTTGCCGCGTACGCGGAACGCCACTCTTTTGAACCAAGGAGTTGGTGCCAGCCCGGAGAGCAGAATTACGCTTTTCGCCTCGGGTGAAATTCCCGTTCCAGCCGACTGTCTTGCTGGGCGCGCTAAGAACAGTTCACTTCCATATGGACATTCGTTTATTTTAAAATGCTTATCGCTTACGCTAAACCCTTATCACATCGAAGTCAATGAAGGCCAGCCCTGCTTTGGAATCTCAGCTACGCTGTATTTTTTGAATGATCGTCCAGAATTATGAGCCCAGCGGCTCATCGATGCGTTACCCTTCTTAAGAGAACTAGAGCGGACTCGCCAGAGCAGCGAGCCCGATTCGAGCGGAACCTCCATGCATCATCCCGCGCGCCGCTCGAATTCGAATGAAATTTTCTGATTGTTCTTTTTGCCAATCATCGCCTGCCTCTTCCGGGCAGTAGAGTGAAAAGATGATGCGGAGTTTCAGCCTCCGATTAATTGCGGCCCTAATCATCGGGATTTCCCTGGTCTCTCTTGGCTCCTCGCGATACGAGGTGCGTGACGAAAGAGCTACGCTTCGCAGCGATCTGGAACGCAAGGCAGACCTCTTCAGCGAAAGTTTTGCCGGCAATGCCGAGTCCCTGTGGTCCGAGGGCGATAGTGCGGGTCTGAACGATCTTGTCCGTCGCTTCGGAAATCGCAATCGCGATCATTTGCTGGGTGCGGCAATTTTTGAGACCAATGGGCAAACTGCCGCTGTTACTCCGGGATTGCACCTGCCGCTTCCCATGCCGTTACTGGCTAGCAGCATTGCTCAGAATCGTCCTGAAACCGAATACCGCCGGATTCGTCTTCGCCGGGTGTTTGTGCTGGCTGCTCCGCTGCACTCACCGGATCATAAGGTCATTGCCGGCATGGTGCTCGTGTTTGATACCGAGTACATTCAGAACGAGACTCTTCGCGTCTGGATCTGGATGTTCGTTCACATTGCGCTCCAGGTGCTCGTGATTGCCGCTATCACATTCATGATCGTTCGCTGGAGCCTGATACGGCCTATCGCACGCGTGAGCCGCTGGATTCGCGATCTGCGCACAGGCCGACAGGCGGATGCGCCGATTCCCAGCGATCTGGATATACTTTTTCCGCTGGCACGCGAAATGGCTCCTCTGGCAACGACCATGCTTGAGGCCAGAGCCGCCGCCGAGCGCGAAGCCAGGCTGCGCAACAGCGGCGAATCTCTGTGGACTGCCGAGCGGCTCGCGGGGCACATCCGTGCAAAACTCGGCGGTAGCAATCTTTATGTGGTTTCTAACCGGGAACCGTATATCCATAGCCGCTCCGGAGACCACGTTATCGCGACAGTCCCCGCCAGCGGGCTGGTAAGCGCGCTTGAGCCCGTGTTGTGTGCGTGCCACGGAACATGGATTGCTCATGGCAGCGGTAATGCCGATCTCGAGACCGTCGACGCCAATGACCGCATCCAGGTTCCTCCTGATTGCCCTCAATACACGCTGCGCCGTGTGTGGCTCGGCACCGAAGAGATAAATGGCTACTATAACGGGTTCGCCAATGAAGGTTTGTGGCCTCTCTGCCATATTGCGCATACGCGTCCTATCTTCCGCTCGGAGGATTGGGAGCACTACAAGCAGGTCAATCAGAAATTCGCAAATGCGCTGCTCGAGGAGATCGGCGATCAGAAGGACCCTGTGGTTCTCATTCAGGATTATCACTTTGCGCTGCTGTCCAAAATGATTAAGGACCGGCTTCCTCATGCGCGGGTAGCAATCTTCTGGCATATCCCATGGCCAAATCCCGAATCGTTCGGAATTTGTCCATGGCAGAGGGAGCTGCTTAACGGCCTGCTGGGAGCCGATCTGATCGGATTTCACGTTCAGGCGCACTGCAATAATTTCCTGGATACGGTGGACCGCGTACTGGAAGCACGAATTGATTGGGAGCGCTTCTCGGTTCGCCGGAACAAGCACTGGACGTCGGTTCGCCCGTTCCCCATCAGCGTGGACTTTGGAGAGCTCTCCTCAGATGCCGAGGACAAGGAAACGAAAAAGCGAACGCTGCTCGAGGAGCTGGGTGTTGAGGCTTCCTATCTGGCGCTGGGCGTGGATCGCCTCGATTACACAAAGGGAATCATGGAACGGTTCCGGGCCGTGGAGTTGCTTCTCGAACGATATCCGCGGTACCAGCGAAAGTTCACGCTGCTTCAGGTTGGGGCTCCCAGCCGGACTGACATCCCGCGTTACGCTGATTTCCAGGCAGAGGTGGAAACTGAAGCGTTGCGCATCAATGGACGCTTTGCGCGCGGTCGATGGCAGCCGATCTTGCTGCTGAATCATCATGAGGATCGCTCCCGCCTACAGGATTTTTACGGTGCTGCCGACATTTGCCTGGTCACCTCCCTGCATGACGGCATGAATCTCGTCGCCAAGGAATTCATTGCGGCTCAGCACGACGAACAGGGCGTTTTGATCCTCAGCCGTTTTACCGGCGCGGCGCGCGAACTTCGCGATGCACTGATCGTCAATCCCTACGACATCCGTTCGACTTCCGATACCATTGCCCGCGCACTCGACATGGAGCCCTCGGAGACGGCCCAGCGAATGCGCCGAATGCGTGTCTGGATACGGGAGCACAACATCTTCTGGTGGGCTGGCGAATTGATCGGAGCATTATGCGATTTGCGCGTAAAGCAAGTCGATCAGGATCGAATGCCGCAATCGGAAGAGGTTTCTGTACCTCTGTACGACAGAGCCTCGATCACTACTACAGAAGCACATCGATACTCCTAGCGCTATCTGCCGGGCGTAATGCATCTCCAGTACGGAATGAAGCAATCTGCGGAATTTGTATTTCGGGATTGTGATCCCGGCCCGGCGTTGCTGTTGATGCTGGATTACGAAGAGATTCCTGGCCATTTCACCTCCAACGGATGCAGGCTCGCTCTTATCCGGAAGTGGCGCGTGACGCCGCGAGTCCATAGGGCGCCATCGGGAGGGCGCCATCGGGCGGATTCCGAACGCGCGTAGAGCCCTGACTAACCCTGCATTGAGAATCGCGTCTAATTCAACGCCAGGAGCGAGCAATCTCGTGTCAAGATGACGCGACGGATATCCCCAGCCAATCTCAAGCCGGGGCCAGCCGTCACCGGGCTCGCCACCGCCGAGTGCACCGCCCGCGGGAGTTGATGGCATAGGCGTGCGGCCCCGATGTTTCCTCACAAGTCTGGCAATTACTATTCATTCTTCCTAGGGAGAGACCGCTTGGAGAAGAGTCATATTCTCAAGTCCTGGGGAAAGATTCTGCTGGGGCACACCCCCATGCTGTCGATTGAAGTCACTCGCGAATGCCCGCTGCGCTGCCCGGGCTGCTATGCCTACGGCGCCGCCCACCTGGGCGGCAAAGTGACGTTGCGTGAGCTGAGCGATCTCCGTGGCGACGATCTGGTGCGCGGAGTCATTGAAATCGTCAAGCGTCACAAGCCACTGCATGTTACTCTCGTGGGCGGCGAGCCGATGGTGCGACATCGCGAGTTGAGCCGCATCCTTCCCGAACTTGCACGCCGCGGCATCTTTTCTATGGTGGTCACGAGCGGGGTATTGCCCATTCCCGCGCCATGGATGGATCTGCCTCGTTTCACCGTCGCTGTCTCCATCGACGGGCTGCCCGAGCACCATGATGTGCGCCGCCATCCGGCCACCTACGAGCGTGTTCTGCAGAACATCGCCGGCCGCATCGTCAACGTGCATTGGACGATTACGGCGCAGATGCTAAACCGGCCTGGCTATCTGCAGGAATATGCGCAATTCTGGAGCTCTCGCCCGGAGGTTCGTCACATCTGGGTCAGCTTCTACTCGCCGCAGCGCAGCGAGGAGAGCGCCGAGCGTCTCTCTGCGGAGATGCGTATCTTCGCTGCACGCGAACTGGCGCGCCTGCACACGTTGTATCCCAAACTGCTCGCTTCAGCGGGCTACACTCACGCGCTCCTTCATCCTCCGGCCTCGCCGCGCCAATGTACTTTCTCACGGCTCTCAAAGAACTACTCTGCTGACCTGCGAACGCACGTTGAGCCCTGCGTCTTTGGTGGCACTCCGGAGTGCTCGCAATGCGGTTGCTCGGCCAGCGCGGCGGCGCACTGGATCAGCGACCGCAGCGTTGCCGGACCGCTCAAGGTCAAGCACGTACTGCGCGCTTCGATGGCGGTTGGCTCAGTGATGGCGCGGTTGCAGCGCATGGCCATTCCCGCGTGGCGAGAGCGCGAGGATAGTCAGACTTCACATCGTTCGCGTTTGGTGCAGATTTCCACTGATTGACTCACTGAGCTTCCTGCACCAGATTTTTCTATCCCTGAATGACCGAACGGCAACGACTTCCGAATCTGTTTGAGGAGCTTGCCGAAAGGCCATTCGAGCCGGTCGAAGGCGCCAACGTAGCTTGGTGAAAACCGGCAAAGCTGTGGTGCGCATCTGGTACAAAGATGCACATGCACGATCTTCATCCAGCCACGATATGGACGGTGGGGCACTCCACCCGGCCGGTGAGCGACTTTATCGCACTCCTTCAGGCTCACGGCATTCGGCAACTCGTTGACGTGCGTACCATCCCGCGCTCCCGGCACAATCCGCAATTCGCTCAGGACCAGCTTCAGGCTTCCCTGCGCCACGCCGGCATTCATTACCTGCACATGCCGGCTCTTGGCGGACTGCGTCACACGCGGCGCGATTCCGTAAATACCGCTTGGCGCAATGCGAGCTTTCGCGGCTATGCCGATTACATGCAAACCCCCGAATTTGAAGAGGCGCTCGGCGAGTTGATTCGCATTGCGCACGACCAGCCGACAGCCATCATGTGTGCCGAAGCCGTGCCCTGGCGCTGTCACCGTTCCTTGATCGCCGATGCATTGCTCGTTCGGGGAATCAACGCGGAGGAAATTGCGAGCCAGACCAGCGCTCGCCCTCATACCCTAACCCCCTGGGCCCGCGTGAAGGGGCAGGAAATCACCTATCCCGCCGAGGCAGCCGTCGAGAGCGCAGCTCCGCCTGCTGGTGCGCGCCGGCCTTTTGGTCGGAAGCGGCGCGCCGCTCGGTAAGACGCCGGCGAAATCGACTATTGCCAGCTCCTTGCCCGTTCTGCCCATTTCCGCTTTGCGAAATTCTGCAAGTTTCTTTTTATCCTCCAAGCCCTTTTCCGCATCGAAGCTGTCCGTAGTTGTACCCACGACCTTAGTTCGGCGCTAGAATGTTGAGTGGCTGATCCATTTAGGAATCAGCGCCGCCTCTTTCTTG
>JASIJW010000498.1:0-3673 GCA_030050035.1 Acidobacteriaceae bacterium
TGGCGAAGCGGTACTGTCACTTCTCTTTGAATGGACTGCGAATGAACTGCGAGATGCCGTAGAGAACATCAGCAACGGCAAAACTAACGCGGAGTCCTTGGTATTTTCCCCGGTATCGGATGGGAGTTTGGAAGGGAAGCGGCTTAACCAAGCGGCTCAACTAGCTCAACTAATTGATGTGATTGGTGGACGCGGTAGGAATCGAACCTACAACCTGTCGGTTAAGAGCCGAATGCTCTGCCAGTTGAGCTACGCGTCCAATCGAAGGCGGGAAGGCACAGCGATCGCGCTTCTTCGCCGCACCTTCAAAAATATAGCACATGCACTGCTTTCGCTCCAACCCTTGCTGAATTGCATTTTGCTCGCTCCATTAGTTTGCTCCTCCAATCCCTCTACACTGGAACCATGAGCATTCTGCTCTATGCCGCCACCACCAGCCAGGGGAAGCTGCGCGATTTTCGAACTGCCGCGCGAGCTTGGGATGTAAGCATCGAGACGTTGCCCGGGCTCGATGAAATACGTCCGCCCGAAGAGACCGGCACAACTTTCGAGTCCAACGCCGCGCTTAAGGCCATCTACTACTCCAAGCAGTTGCCCGACGAAATGATCCTGGCCGACGATTCCGGCCTCGAGGTGGACGCGCTCTCCGGCGCACCCGGCGTGCGTTCGGCGCGGTTTGCCGCAGATGCGGGGCTTGTCGACTCGCCTGACGCCAACGACAACACTGACGTGTGGAACAATATGCTCCTGCTGCAGCGCATGGCGGGCATTCCTGCGCCGCTGCGCGCGGCGCGCTACCGCTGTGTGCTGGCATGCGCGAAAAACGGCGCGCTCTATCAGACGGCCGAAGGCTCCGTGGAAGGGCTGATTCTTGACGCGCCGCGAGGCACCGGTGGCTTCGGCTACGATCCGCTGTTCTACCTGCCGCAGCTCGACAAGACCATGGCCGAAATCGATCTTGATACCAAGCTGGGTTTGAGCCATCGCGGACGGGCGCTGGCGGAGTTGTTGTCAATCCTTGTTTGAGCAGGCGCTTGTTTGAGCAGACCCTTTGCCATGCTGAACGGGTTTTTCGCAGTGATCCTGCGGGATACCGGCCTCAGCGGCTTTCTATGCGAGCAGATTGAGTCGCTTGCTTGACGTCCCCCGCGTCGGAATCGAATAATCACTTAGGATCAAAGCAGAAGACGTCGTCTCTCAATACGGAACTGCAATCCTCCCGGAAGCCTGCATTTGACATTGCTTCGGAGCTTTTTAGGAGCCTGAAACCATCATGGCCACTGCTCAATCTCCCGCTGCGCCAACAGTTCAACGCGGCGTGCCGCCGCTGCGCGCAGGTCAGGGAACCAGCTTCATCTGGCGCAAGCTGCACTCGCTGCTCGGCATCATTCCCATTGGCGCATTTCTCATCGAACACCTGGTGTCGAACTTCGAGGCGACCAAGGGTCCTGCGGCCTACGGCCAGCAGGTACAGTTCCTCAATGGGCTGCCGCTGGTGCGTGTGCTTGAGTGGGTCTTCATCTTTTTGCCGATCGCCTATCACGGCCTCTACGGCATTTACATCTGGCTGCGCGGCAAGGCCAACGTGGTTTATTACCCATGGGCAGGGAACTGGCTCTACGTGGCGCAGCGCTACACCGGCATCATTGCATTCGCCTACATCATCCAGCACGTCTGGCGGCAGCGCTTCTCCGGCGTCGATCTGCCCAACCATCCGGCAGCGGCGTTCTGGAAGGTGCAGCACGAGCTGGCCAATCCGTGGATGCTTGCTGTCTATGTGATCGCCATGATTGCCGTCTGCTTCCACTTCGCCTACGGTATCTGGCTCTTCGCCGCGAAGTGGGGCATCACGCCGGGCGATCGCTCCCGGCGCAACTTCGGATGGGTGTGCGCAGTTATCGGTGTGCTGCTTTGCGCGATGGGCATCGCCAGCATCTACGCTTTTGTCAGCCCCAGGTATGCAAACGCGCCCGAGAATGTCCCGCTGGCGTCGCTCCAACTTCACCCTGATGCGCTTCACGTTGATGTGCCCCGCACGCCAACCATGTATGTCTGACAAGGATCTTATGGCTACTGCGACCACAAGTGCTGCTCCTCGGCTCGGTTGGGAGGAGTTCCGGAAGATCGCCCCCGAGTTCACCACGGCGATGGCCGCGATCACGCACGCGCTGAAGAATTCCGGCGTCGAGCCGGAGATTCGTGAATTGCTCAAAATTCGCGCCTCGCAGCTCAATGGCTGCGCCTTTTGCATTCAGTTCCATCTCAATGACGCGCGCAAGCTTGGCATTTCAGCGGAAAAGCTCGATTTGCTTCCCGCATGGCGCGAGGCAGGAATCTACACCGAGCGTGAAGCAGCGGCGCTTGAGTGGACCGAGCATGTGACGCTGCTCGCGCAACATCATATTGACGACGAAGCATTCGCCCGCGTTAAGGCGCAATTCCCTGAGAGCCAGTTGGCGTTTCTCACCATTGCCATCAGCCAGATCAATGCCTGGAACCGGATTGCGGCGCCGTTTCGCTTCACGCCGCCGATTCCCAGCGCTGTTTAGGAAGAGAAAGGACCCAGGAAGCAAATGGCAACGCCAAAAATCATTGTGGTTGGGGGAGGTTTGGCCGGGCTCGCCGCGGTCATCAAGATCGCCGAGATGGGCGGCAGTGTGGACTTGTTTTCGATCGTCCCCGTCAAGCGCTCGCACTCGGTGTGCGCGCAGGGCGGCATCAACGCGGCCAAGAACTTGAAGGGCGAAGGCGACACCACCTGGCAGCACTTTGACGACACCATCTACGGCGGCGACTTTCTCGCCAACCAGACGCCCGTCAAGGCCATGTGCGAGGCCGCGCCGGCCATTATCGATTTGCTCGACCGCATGGGCGTGCCCTTCAATCGCACGCCAGAAGGCTTGCTCGATTTTCGCCGCTTTGGCGGAACGCTCTACCATCGCACGGCGTTTGCAGGCGCAACCACAGGCCAGCAGCTTCTCTATGCGCTCGACGAGCAGGTGCGCCGCTTCGAGTCTGAAGGCAAGGTGAAAAAGTACGAGGGCTGGGAGTTTCTTTCCGCAGTCGTCGATTCAAAAGGCGCCGCGCGCGGCATTACCGCGCTTGACCTGCGCACCATGGAACTGCGCGCCTTCCCGGCCGACGCGGTGATCCTGGCCACCGGCGGCGTAGGAGCCATCTTCGGCAAAAGCACCAACTCCGTGGTCTGCACTGGGTCGGCGCAGTCGGCGGTCTTTCAGCAAGGCGCGTACTACGCCAACGGCGAGTTCATCCAGGTGCATCCAACGTCGATCCCCGGCGAAGACAAGCTACGCCTCATGTCAGAGTCGGCGCGCGGCGAGGGTGGCCGAGTGTGGGTGCCACGCACGCCCGGCGACAACCGGCCTGCGAAGCAGATTCCCGATTCCGAGCGCTTCTACTTCCTCGAGGAGTGGTATCCCAAATACGGCAATCTCGTCCCGCGCGACGTGGCTACGCGCGCGATTCACAAGGTCGTCTACGAGCTCGGTCTCGGCATCGACGGCCAGCCGATGGTTTACCTCGATCTGACGCACATCGACCGCGAGACGCTGAATCGCAAGCTCGAAGGCATTCTCGAAATCTACGAGAAGTTCGTCGGCGACGATCCGCGCGAAGTGCCGATGAAGATCTTCCCCGGCATGCACTACACCAT
>JASIJW010000499.1:0-10412 GCA_030050035.1 Acidobacteriaceae bacterium
TATCCGTCATAGCGGCCCTTATGCCGCTCTTCCTTTGGCTGGCGACGTACTTGCAAACCTGGGGTTCGTACGTCGAACGTCGACTTGAGGACATTGAGGCTAAGGTCGACGGCAGGGCCCCCTCGTACTTCGCCAAGGAGGACGGGACCTCGTTCTGCCGGCAACCCCTTCATGAGCATCTCGAACGAATTGAATCCGCGTTGTCAGAGATCCGCTATCACACGAGGTTCTGAAGCGCATCTTCAACCGCGTCGTCTACGACATCACTTCAAAGCCACCCGGCACCATCGAGTGGGAGTGAGGATTGCGATCTCTCATTCATTGAGCGACTTCGGACCGCTGATGAATGGGTTGTCGCGAACATAAAATCGCAAGAGCCGGTGCGCATCCTTTGTAATGCCGATCCTCATGCTCTGCCCGATATTGCCGGGTTCCTGGTCACCGTGTGCCAGCCACAGAGGACCTTTTCGGCACAGATCGAGCCCGTCAAGGCGGCGATCAATAATCCGCAGTGCTTGAGCGAGCCTTCCGGGTCCGCGCGCCAGGTCGCGCACGCGCTCGACACCGCGATTTCGCTGCATGATCGCGATGCCGTCGAGCGGCTCAAGCGCCCTGATGAGAATGCCGGATCCGATCCCGGGCAAATCGCTCGAAACATTCAGCATGTATGAGACGCCGTAGGCGAGATAGATATAGGCATGCCCCCGCTCGAGAAAGAGCGAACGATTACGCGGGGTCATTCCCCGGTAACCATGCCCCGCGGCATCACCGACGATATACGCCTCGGTCTCAACAATACGGCCGCTGACGACGCCTTCGGGCAACCTACGCACCACGATCTTGCCAATCAGATAGCGGGCGAGAGAAGCCGTATCCATCGGCAGATCCGCGCGAGCGAGCGGCGCGTGGCCATCCTTACGAGGGCCGGGCTTCATCGCATTCGCTCGACCCATTGCGCGCGTGAAGGCCCCGGCTCGAACGAATCGCCAAAATACTGCGTCTCGCGGGCCACCTTGCCGTCGACGAACTCCATGATGCTCACGGTAAAAGATGGCCGCCCGTCGTAGCTCAAAATAAATTCGCTGACCCACAAGTTGCCCGCGCCGATGATCCGCTGCACCGCGAAGCGCTTCCGGTTCGGCTGCGCGGCACGAGACGACTGGATATTGCGCCGGCCACGGATGCGCTCGCCCGATTGCGGATATTCGAGCACCGCGTCCTCTCGATAGATGTCGTGCTCCGCCTCGAAGTCGTTCGCATCGGAGGCTGCCCAGTGCCGATCCAGAGCCGCTCGAATCTCCCGGTCTTCCATATCGATCTCCTTCACCATCGCGGTCGATCCCCATCGATATTGACCCGTTTTCGACTCAATCGCCCGGGGCGTATTCCGAAGGTAGATTCAAAAATCATCCAATCGAGGCTGATAGTACCTGAAAGCAGGAAATTTTCCACCTGACAATGTCCCTGTTCCCTAGTCCCCGGTCCCTAGTAATCTGCATCCATGGCCTTCAAATTCCAAGGCTTCGATTTTCTCAACCTCGACGCAACTCTCACCGAAGACGAGCGTCTCGTCCGCCGCTCTGCGCGCGACTTCGTCGAAGACAACGTGATCCCCATCATTGAAGCCAGCTTCCGCGACGGCCGCTTTCCGAGCGAACTCGTCCGCCCGATGGGCGAATTGGGATTCTACGGCGCCAATCTTCACGGCTACGGCTGCGCCGGCATGTCCAACGTCGAATACGGCCTCGTTATGCAGGAGCTCGAGCGCGGCGATTCCGGCCTGCGCAGCTTCGTTAGCGTGCAATCGGCGCTGGTCATGTATCCCATCTACGCCTTCGGCTCCGACGAGCAGAAAAACACTTGGCTCCCTGCGCTCGCCACCGGCGAAAAGATCGGCTGCTTCGGCCTCACCGAGCCAGGCTTCGGTTCAAATCCCGGCGGAATGACCACCCGCGCCCGCAAGTCCGGAAATGAGTACATCCTCAACGGCGAAAAGATGTGGATCACCTCCGGCTCCATCGCCGACATCGCCGTAATCTGGGCCAAAGTCGAGGACGAGGACAACCGCGTCCGTGGATTCTTAGTGGAGACCAACCGCCCTGGCTTTTCCGCGCACGAAGTCCACGGCAAATGGTCGCTCCGCGCCTCCGTCACTAGCGGACTTTCGCTGCAGGACGTCCGCGTTCCCGCCGCCAATCTGCTGCCCGGCACCGACGGCCTTAAGAGCCCGCTCATGTGCCTCAATCAGGCGCGCTATGGCATCGGCTGGGGTGCTATTGGCGCGGCCATGGCCTGCTATGACACCGCTCTCCAATACGCGAAAACCAGAAAGCAATTCCACAACGAGCCCATCGCAAGCCACCAACTCGTGCAGGAAAAACTAGTCTGGATGGCCAGCGAAATCTCCAAAGCGCAATTGCTCTCGCTCCACGTCGGCCGCCTCAAAGACGCAGGCACCGTCGGCCACCAGCACATCTCCATGGCCAAGCGCAACAACGTGTGGATGGCTCTCGAATGCGCCCGCACGGCCCGCGACATCCTCGGCGCAAACGGGATTACAGAGGATTACCCGATCATGCGCCACATGATGAACCTCGAATCCGTAAAGACATACGAAGGCACGCACGACATCCACGCCCTCATCCTCGGTCAGCACCTCACCGGCATCGCGGCGTATTGAGCGCTGCGTTGCAGATCAAGACTGGCGCTGCGGCTCAAAAGTGGCGCCACAGCTCGAAAGTATTGTTCGCGCCTGAATAAACTTGGCATACTCTTTATCCATGCCAAATTCATCTCTGCGTTTGGATAGCTTGCGCGTTGCCTCTGTGCTCGGCCTGGCAATCATGGCTGCAGCGTTGTCCGGCAGAGCGCCTGCCCAGCAGCCATCTGCCGCGCCGATCGTCCTCCACGCCGCGCGCCTGCTCGATGTCGCCACCGGAAACATGATCCAGCCCGGCGAGATTCTCGTCGAAGGCGAGCGCATCCAGGCCGTCGGCACTTCGGTTGACCACCCCGCGGGCGCGCAGGTCATCGATCTTGGCGATACCACGCTGCTGCCCGGCCTGATCGACGCCCACGTTCATCTCTTCCTGCATCCCGGCGCCGAGGATCTCCAAACCGTTGAGGAATCCGTTCCCTGGCGCACCATCCTCGCCGCGCAAGCCGCCAAGGCCGACCTCATGGCCGGCTTTACGGCCGAGCGCGACATGGGCACCGAAGGCGCAGGCTCAGCCAGCACCGCCATCCGTGACGCCATCAACGCCGGCATCATCCCCGGCCCGCGCATGCGCATGAGCGCCAATGCGATCGACATCCTCGGCGGCCACGAAGACGCCAACCGTTTCAACCCCGCGCAGCACGTGCTCTCCAACGCCGACTACGCCAACGATGCCGAACAACTCGTCGAGGTCATCCGCGAGCAGCACAAAGAGGGTTCGGATTTCGTCAAGATCTATGAGACTGGCCCTGATCGCATGGTCGATGGCGTCCTCCACACGCCCTACCAATACACTGAAGCCCAGCTCGCCGCAGCCGTCGCAGAAGCGCACCGCCTCGGCACCGTCGTCGGCGTACACGCCATGGGTGAGCCCGGCACGCTTTATGCCGCCCAGGCCGGCGTCGCTTCTATCGACCACGCCACCCAGCTCAGCGACGAGACCATGCGCCTGATGAAGGAGAAGCACATTCCCGCCGTGCCCACCTTCACCATCTTCGAGTACTTCGCCCACAACCGCACCACGCCCACTGAAGCCGCGCGAGAAGGCGCTTTGCTCGACTACAAGATCGCCGAATTCAAAAAGCAGATCGCCGCCGGCATTCCTTTCGCCGTCGGTTCCGACGTGGGCCCATTCCCGCACGGCACCCAGGCCCGCGAACTAACGCTAATGGTCCAATACGGCATGAAGCCGCTCGCCGTGCTGCAGGCCGACATGATTGAAGGCGCGCAATTGCTCGGCTGGGCGGGCGAAATCGGCCAGCTAAAGCCCGGCTACTACGCCGACATCGTCGCCGTCCCCGGCAACCCGCTCAACGACATCTCCGTCGTCGAGCACGTAAGCTTTGTGATGAAGGGCGGGGAAGTGGTGCGGCGGTAAGGCTACGTGCTCTGCGCATTTTGAGGACGGCCCGTCGTGGTGCGCGCCATCGCCCACGGCCCACCCCACAACCCCACGGCGATGAAAAGGCTCGACCACTCATCGGGATCGGTGATCGCTCCCGGGATGTGATACCAGCCGAGCGTTCGTGGCACATGCAGCGTGATCACCCACACCGCGAACATCAGCCCAATCGCCGCCCAGCTCAGCCGCTCGAATTTCCCAATGCCAATGCCCACGCCGGCCGCAATAAACACCGCGCCGAAGAACGCGATCCAGAACACGTGCCACGGAATCCATCCCGGCACAAGTGTGCCGATACCCTGAAGAGCGAGAAAATGATCGACGCCGAAGACCACCATCGCGAGACCAAACACAATGCGGCTCGCGCGCGCCAGCCACACTGGCGTCGCTTCCCCGGGAATCAGGAACGCGATCGACGCCAGCGCCAGCGGCTCAAATACCACTGTCCGCAATCCCATGTCTCCTGGATGCGCCACATAGTGCGGAAGAACGATGATCAGCGCCGCCGCCGTATACAGCGCTCCCAGCGTGAAGGCCGATCCACGCTGCCACGCACCCAGCAGAATGCCCGCGCCGCACGTTGTCCAAATGATTCCTGCCGCAATGGCTAGCCACGGAATCGCCGGAACCCACGGCAAAACCGGAATGGCGTTGTAACCCGGGCCAAGCGCCTGCTGTGTAACCCCTGCGCACACCAGCGTCTCCACGCCCAGCGCCACGATCGCGAACGCAAAAATCCCGCGCCCGGTGCCAAGCACCGCGTCAATTTTGCTGTTGAGCCGAGGATTCAAAACCAGGGTTCCCGTCGCCATACCGCACGCTCCTCTGGTCCTGCATAGGAATGCGCAGAATGCTACCAGAACACCAGGTTGAAGAAAAACCGGAACTTTGAGACGACCTTTAAACCGCGACCGTAAAGCTGTCCTCGGTCCGCGTCACTGCGTGATACAGCGTGTCCCGCTCCACTGGTACGCGCCCGGCCTCGGTGATCAGCCGGCACAGTTCCTTGCGTGTCATTCCCTGCGGCGTGGTGGCGCCGGCATCGTGGTAAATCTTCTCCTCGATCACCGTGCCGTCCAGGTCGTCTGCCCCAAAGCGCAACGCGATCTGCGCAATCTTCGGCGTCAGCATCTGCCAGTACGCCTTGATGTGCGCAAAGTTGTCGAGCAGCAGCCGGCTCACGGCGATCTGCCGGATATCGAGCAGCCCCGTCGTCACCGGCAGATGATCGAGCGGAGTGTTCTCGGGATGAAACGCCAGCGGAATGAATGTCTGGAAACCGCCCGTCACGTCCTGCAGCGCGCGCAGCTTCAGCAGATGGTCAACGCGATCGGCGTCGTTTTCAATGTGGCCGTACAGCATGGTCGCATTCGACTTGAAGCCGAGTGTGTGCGCTATCCGCGCCGTCTCCAGCCACTCGTCGCCATCAATCTTGTGGTCGCAGATAATCGCCCGCACGCGATGCGTAAAAATCTCCGCTCCGCCGCCGGGCATCGAATCCACGCCGGCCTCGCGCAGCTTTATCAGCGTCTCCTCAATAGTGAGCTTGGCCCGCCGCGCCAGGAACGCGATCTCCACCATGGTGAACGCCTTGATATGCACCTTTGGGAAACGCTCCTTCAGGCCCCGCACTAGATCGAGAAAGAACTCAAGCGGCAAATCCGGGTGCAATCCGCCGACGATGTGAAACTCCGTCACCGCCTCCGAGTAGCCTGACGCTGCCGTCTGCCACGCCTCATCGAGCGCCATCGTGTAGCCGGCCGGGTCGCCTTTCTTGCGCCCGAAAGCGCATAGCTTGCACGCCGCCACGCACACATTCGTTGGGTTAATGTGCCGGTTCACGTTAAAGTAGGTCACATCGCCGTGCATGCTCTCGCGTACATAGTTGGCCAGCCATCCCACCGCCAGCACATCGCGCGACCTATAGAGCGCCATGCCGTCGGCCGCATCCAGCCGCTCGCCCGCAAACACTTTCGCCGCAACCGGCTCCAGCCGTGCGTCGTAGGTGCGAAAGGCTGCTGTCTTCCTTTCCAGGTTGCCGCCGATTTCCAGCATCTCTGCGCTCATTGCGTCAGCTTCCTTTCGCCCGCCTTAGTGTCCCGCCGCCGGCAAACTCGCCCGCTGCGCCGTCAGGTCGCTCGCCGCCTTCGGCTGTAGCAGCACGCCGTCATTGAGCGACGCCGCCACCAGCCGTTCGCCTTCTCCGCGGATCTGCGCCACCGGGTACCCCGTCTGCCACCACTTCCACGTCAACGTCTTGGGGTCGATGGCAAAGATCTGATCACTGGTCCGCGAGCTCGCCAGCACGCACCCCAGCGCCGCATCGAAGCTCAAATCGTCTACATCCCGGAAGGGAAGCCGGTCTACCCACATCCACGTCTTGCCCAGGTCGTGCGTAAAATACACGCCTTCGCGCGCGCCCATCCATAGCGTCCCGTCCGGCGTAAAGGTCACGCTGTGAATACGCGTCACCATCTTCGGCACGCCGATCGGCCACCACGTCTGGCCCTTATCATTCGAGAGCACCACGCCATTCGCGCGCCCCGCGGCAACATCATCGCCGTGCACGCTCACTGCGAGGTAATCGTCCCCGCCCATCACCGGGCCGCCCTGCCAGGTGGCGCCCTT
The DNA here is from genome assembly GCA_030050035.1 of Acidobacteriaceae bacterium. Classification (GTDB taxonomy): domain Bacteria; phylum Acidobacteriota; class Terriglobia; order Terriglobales; family Acidobacteriaceae; genus Telmatobacter. The sequence continues at coordinate 6,747 of JASIJW010000499.1, forward strand.
GTCGCGGCTGGTCAGCAAGCCGTAGCTCGTTGCTGCGGCCCAAAGGTCGTCGCTCGAAACGTCCAGCGACGTCACGCGCCCATCCAGTTCTACCACCGGCGCCTTTTCTTCTTTCTCCACATTCACGCGCGTGTGCCAGGTTGTTTGCGTCACCGTCTTTGTGACAGTATTGGCAATCGTGTTCCGCGGCTCCCACAAGGACTTCTTCCCGCCATCGTCAGCGCCGTTCGCCGGCTGATCGAGAAGGAAAATTCCAGCATTGGTTCCTGCCACCACCGCGCCATCCGTGGTTTGCGCCAGCGCGTACACATCGCGCCCGTCCAGTCCGCCGCCGATCTGGCGCCAGCTCTTGCCCGCGTCGTCAGAGATGAACACGCCGCCGTAGTCCTTGTCATTTACCACGCCCGCGTACAGCCGCTCGGGGTTGGCGTGGTCCACAAGCAGCGCCTCCACTTTGCGCTCGGAGATGCCGGTATTCGAAGCCGCAAACGTTTCGCCGCCGTCATGGCTGGCGAGCACGCCGCCCCGGTCGGTGGCCAGCAGCACATGCTTCGAGTCGCGCGGATCGACAAACACGTCATTCACGATCACACTCGCGTCCGTCATCCGACGGAAGTGCTTGCCCGCGTCAAGCGTCTTATAAAGTCCCTCGGTAGTACCGGCGTACACCACGTCCCGGTTGTTGGGGTCCTGCCGCAGCACGCGCGTCCTGCGCGCCTCGTTGGGGATCCCATGGATCTTATGAAACAGCAGTCCCGCGTTCTCGCTCTTGTAAATCCCGCTGCACGCGCTCAGATAAACTGTTCGCGTCTGCTTCGGGTCCTGTGTCGGATCAAGGATGATCGAAAACACGTCCGAATCCACGATCAACCCCTGCTTGATGTTCTTCCAGGTCTGTCCGCCGTCGGTCGTCTTCCACGGCAGGTGCCAGGTGCCGGCGTACACGATGTCGGGGTTCGTCGGGTCGATCGCCAGCGACTCTACCTCGTGAATCTCGTGGCTGCCTGCCGGGCTGATTTCACTCCATGTCGCGCCGCTGTCGTTCGAGCGGTACACGCCCTCGAGCGTGCCCGCAAACAGAATGTGCGGATCGGAAGGCGCCTGCGCAAACGCAAAGATCGATTGGCCATGCAGCCCGGCCGATTCTGTCCATGTGCGTCCTGCGTCATGGCTGATCCACAGTCCGCCGCCCGCGCCGTCTGTGCGCCATGCCGCCACGTACAAGGTTGCCGCCGACTGCGAGTCCACGACGATGTGATCCAGCACCAGCGTATCGGCGCCTGGCATCTTTGCCAGCCGATGCCAGCTTTCGCCGCCGTCGTTCGACTCATACAACCAGCTATTTGTCGTGCCCAGGTAAAGATGGTCGGCTTCGCCCGGAACCGCCGCAAAGGCGCGCGCGTCGCCGCCTGCCGGGCCCGACGTGCTCCAGCCCTCCTGCGCCTGCGCGCAAGGTATGTAAAGTGCCAGCAGCAGCGTCGCAACCGCTGGCATAATCACTCCGGCCCAACGCGAAAGTCTCAACAATGACAAGCGGCTCATCCGGCTCGAGAATCCCCTCACCTGTTAATTATAGAGAAATCTGGAATTTTGCCCGATTCTTGCGTGTCCCGAATATTTCTTAAAAACAAAGAGGCTGACCGGCTTGCGGTCAGCCTCAAAGATCGTGGAGGTTGCTAGCTGCCTCCAGCGTTCCTGGTTTGGCTCGCGCCCCTGTTCTGGACTCTGGCCGGGCGCGAGCCGGTTGATCCTGCGCAGCGCTTACTGCTGCGGGGCTTGCGTGTGCGCATGGTGGTGGCGCTGCGGAAGCGCTTTGCGAGCCTGCGGCTTCACCGTCGACTCGTCCACCGGCGTAGTACCCTGCACGTCCTGATCGAAGTTCGCGCCCGCCGGCACCAGGTAATTCTGTACCGACTGCTCGTCCGCCGTGCCCGTGGCCACGCTGATGCGCGAAGCGTCGATTCCCTGGTCGGTTACCAGGTAGTCCTTGGCGTTGACGGCGCGCTGGCCGGCAAAGTTCTCTACCTTCACGTGCTTGTTGTGCTCGGCGCGCTTCTGCTCCTTCTGCTCGATATCCTTTTCCTTGGAGTCAGAGTTGCCCACCAGGACGGCCTTGGCGTCAGCCTGCTGCTTCAGGTTCAAAGCGACCTGATCCAGGCAGGCCTTGGCTTCGTTGTCCACGCGGGTCGGCCGGCGCGTGTCGGTCGAGAAGCTCAGGTTGCACAGAGCCGACGCGTGCGGCTGCGGAGGCGGCGGCGGAGCCTCGATCGACACTGTCGTCGAAGCGTCGGCGCTATGGCCCTTGTCGTCCGAAACTGTTCCGGTGATCTCCACCGCTCCCGTCGGTGCGCCAGTCGAAGAGAATTCGGCAGTATTTCCGCTGCCCGTCACTGTGCCCGCGGAAGCCTTGTAGCTATAGGTCAGCGGACGGTTCTGCGGGCTAACTCCCTGGCAGGTGACGGTCGCTGTGCCACCCGGCTGGATGGTGGTCGGATTGGCCGAGCAGCTGATCGTTGGCGGCTCGAATTCCTTCACCGTGTAATCGGTCGAGCACTGCGCCGTTTGACCTGCCTTCTGTCCTTCCTTGCCCTTCTTGCCTTCCTTCACTTCGCCCTTCACGGTATAGGAACCGGGTGCAAGAGAGGCAGTGTTCACGGTTGCGGTGTTGTCGTTGCCGGTTACACCATCACCCGACCAGTTGTAGATCACGTTATTGTTCTTCTTGGTGCTCACCGAACCGGCGGTGCCTGTCACCGTCAACGGATCGCCTGGATATACGGCAGGAGCGCTGGCGGCACAGCTCAGGGTGATCGGCGGCTGCTTTTTGCAACCTAGCGGCACGAAGATCACGCCCGCCGAAGCCACAACCAAAGAAACAGATTTCAACGTTCGCGAAAACATCTCTTTCATCCTCCCGATTCTCCGCAGATTTGCGGGTTCAGAGTTGGAAATGCGGTGCGGATGGAACTCCGATCGGTCCAGCATTCGGAGAACTCTCATTTCTCGCGGCCTTGTAAGAACGATCACCGAAGCATTCCGGAGCCAGTCTTCCAATCCGCTGGCAGTTACGGCTTCTGCTGAATCCCACGCCGGATCAAACAGCCGAGTCACCCTCAGGACTTCGCAGAGAGCAGATTTCGCCGTTATCGGTGCTGCGGCCCTAGAATACACTATTTAACCCTGCTGATTGTTGACTTTGCTGGAGCTGGACCCACAGTTTAGGCGAAGCGGTAGCGAAAAGATGGCGTCACACCGGTCTTCATCGCCTCAAAACGAGGGGAGGGCGCGTTCGCGCCCTCCCCTCAATCAGTTCACTTTTCTGCTTGCCTACTTCTTCCTCGTCCTGGCCGTTCTTCTGGGCGGAGCCTTCTCCTGCAGAAGCGTCATGGCGTCGGACGCGTTAAACGGATAGAGCTGCACCGACTGCTGCCCCGTCGTGCTCAGAGTGATATCGACCCGGCGGTTCTGCGCCAGCACGATCACATTGAGCCGTTTCAGAGTGCTCGATTTCTGCTCCGGGGACAGGTCTGGATTCTGTTCCACCAGATCTCTTACCTGTTCGCTGGAGAGCTGCTGTTCCTTGCCGACTGCATGCGTCTCGATATCGGCCTCAGGAACGCCCTGTTCCACCAGGAACGACTTCACGCGATCGACGCGGCGTTCGGT
>JASIJW010000500.1:0-2657 GCA_030050035.1 Acidobacteriaceae bacterium
AAGAGAACGATCTCAACACCCATCTTGCGCGATTCGTCGATTGCATTTCTCAGCTCTTCTGCGGTGCCAAGGCGCGGATCTGTATCGAGAGATGGATTGCCTCGATCCTGTCCACCTATATTCCATCCGGTGAGCTGAATTGCTTTCACGTCGAACTGTGCACAGTCTGCTGCGTAGGTTGTCAGATCCTTGTAAGGAAACATCAAACTGTCTTCGGCAGAATTAATTTGTACTTGCTGCCAAGACACTACATCTTCTGCCCACCCAGGAGATACCGGAGGTTTCCACCATGTTGCGCGCCATTTCTTGTAAAGATCAGCTCCCGAGTGCCATGTCCCTCGATACGGCGACATCACGATCGTTTGCGTACTTTTGGTGGCTCCCGGTTGTGCAAAGAGCAGTTGGATGATATCCAGTGAAATGCGATTGGGCTTACCTGTCACATGATTGACTGCATTCTTATCAAATGAGTTGACGTAGCCAGGTTCAAGCTGAAATTCGAACATTACTTTGTCTTTCAGCCCTGGCTCATGGACTCCGATATAAAGACCCTCATTTTTTCCCGCAATGAAGATGACATTCCACGGTATCCAGTTGTTGGCGATGTACGTTGGGAAATCGACGCCCCAGTAACCAACAGAACTTGGAAAATTCGGGAGTAAGCTTGTTTTGGACATCCCACCATAGGCCCAGTTATCCTGCTCGAAGGCAGTGCCATCTCCAGGGGGCCGCAAGTCGGCAAAGATTGGCGAAACGAGAGCATCAACCGGAAATGTAGAACGATTAGTGATTTCACTCCGACACGATAACCCTGCATCGCTTAAGTCGAACGAGGTGCGGAGAGTGATATCCAATACTCCCGCGTGGGGTGATCGCAGAGCAGTCCACGTCATTTCTACGCTCCTCCCGTCTGGGGCAACTTTCAGATCGGCGAGAGGATTGTTTTCGTTTGTGATGAAGTGCTCACTGCGTTCAGGCAATGGCACATGGAGGCGGAACCCGGAAGAACGCCCAGTACCGCATTGTGCCTGCCATCCAGTCTCCTTATTCTCAAAGAGTCGAAGGGCTCCAGAAACGCGATCAAAGATCGCGCGCATTCGTGAATCCTCGAGCACTACCGTTGAGGTAAAGTCGGCGGTAGCCCGTGCGACTGGCTGCTCAAAGGCGCGGATTGCCGGAAAAGATACAATGCCACCAATGAACGACCGTCTTGTGAAATTCATAAGCGAGACCCGCGGAACTGATGATCTAGGAAGCCCAATCGTAGCCGTTACTCGAAGGACCCATTACGGGGTTGCTACATTCAGCAGGGTTTTAGAGTCGGCAGTTGTCGGAGTGCCAATATAGGCCCGTGACGGGAAGAGTGTCAAGGGACCGGTTTCACGTTTGTCCAGAACTCATGAGCTCACGCCTATGGTCGAGCCGAATAGCCTGGCTCCTCGCTATTTCGCACTTCCCCCTGCGGGAACAAGGCAATCACCCACTGCACGATCCTTCCCCGTCAGCTACCAAGAATTGACGGCAGGAACCCTATCAAACCCTTTTTTTAGCCAAGAAGTGTTTTTGCACTTCCCTGCTCATCAGCCTCGGGCCTTGACAGCTTAACCGACGGCACTTATCGTCTTTTACGCCACTCTAAGAGATCGGTTCCTCACCGACGGTGGCAAATTGCGTACATACTCAAGCAGTTCCACATTTCTCTGCAGAGTAGAGGATGATATGCCCAAATACTCCCGCCGCGACGTTCTTCGCAATGCTGCTAAGGCAGCAGCGGCGAGCGTGACAGACTTTGAACTCCCAAGAGGCCTCAGCGCTGCTGAATCGTGGAATGCTGCGGGCACAGAATCGGCTGGACTCTTTCACGATATGGTAAGCCTGAAGCTCGCATGGCGAGACCCTGCCCGTACGTTCAAACCTCATACCAGGTGGTGGTGGCCGGACGGCGCCGTAACCAAAGACGGGATTACTTGGGAGCTCGATCAGATGCGGAACCAGGGGATCGGGGGCGTGGAGATCGTAACAGTTTGGAAGATGTATGAGAAAGGCAATCACGATTTTCTGTCTCCGCAATTCCTCGATTTGCTTTCCTTCGCCGTCGACCAAGCCAAGGCGAGAAATATGGAGGTATCGATCAGCTTCTGTCCGGGATGGAACTTCGGCGGATTCTGGGTCGATCCCATGGATCGGAGCAAGGTCCTCACACAAAGCTGGGAAGATTTCAATGGCCCTGAAACGTACGATAAGGACCTCCCCATTCTTGGAGATGGAACGGTAGAGGAACAACATCCAGAATTCGAGTCGACCGCACCGGACGAGCATCAGATTGTTGGCGTCGTCGTCGCGCCTTTGGCCGGCGAGCGACTTGACGGCGCGCGCCTGGTTGATCTGACCGATCGCGTCCGCGGAAATCATCTTTACTGGAACATTCCTGTGGGACGCTGGAGACTCATGACCTACAGGATCAAATATACGGGCCAACTTTGCAGCGCAACCGATAACTTCTCTCAGCCGCAGTGGGTCGTCGACTTTCTGAACGTCGAGGCAATGGGCCGATATTGCGACTATCTCGGCGATAGGCTGCACAAGAGCTGCGGCAAGGAATTCGGTGGAACCGTTGATACTCTCTTCTGCGACAGTTTCGAAATCACTGTTTTTCC
>JASIJW010000501.1:0-2624 GCA_030050035.1 Acidobacteriaceae bacterium
CACCATTCCGCTTTCGAGCGTCGGCCGCCTCGATCCCTTCACGCCCCAGTTCCAGTCCATGACCCTTGAAAAAGGCGCCATGATCTTCCACATGCTGCAATGGGAGCTGGGCGACAACGCCTTCGAAACGGCCCTCAAGAACGTCCTCAGCCAGTACACTGACAAGCCCGTCTCTACCGCCGAGTTCGAAAGAACCGCCGAGGCCTCGACCCAGCAGTCGCTCACCCCGTTCTTCTCGCAGTGGATCGACGGCACCGGCGCCCCGCAGTTCACTGACAAGTACGCCGTCTACCGCCTGGGCAACAACAAGGGCTTCCGGACAATCGGCGAAATCGACCAGGACCTCGACCTCTTCAACATGCCCGTCGACCTGCAGATCGAAACCGATGGCAAGACCGTCAACCAGAAGGTCGACGTGGTCGGCACCGACTCGCAGTACGTCGTCGACACCTTCGGCCGCCCGCGCCGCATCAGCATCGACCCGCAGGACTGGGTCCTCAAAACCACCCCTGACCTCCAGGTGCGCATCTCCATCCTCAAGGGCCAGCAGCTCGTTGCGCAGGGCGATCTCGTCGGCGCGCTCAACCAGTACCAGCAGGCGCTCAAGGTCAACCCGATGAGCTCGCTCGCCAGCTACCGCATCGGCGAAGTCCTCTTCCAGCAGCGAAACTACCAGGCCTCCGTCAACGCCTATCGCGACGCCCTCCGCGGCGACGACGAGCCGCCGTGGACCGAAGTCTGGAGCCACATCGCCATCGGCAAAATCTTCGACTGCACCGGCCAGCGCGACCGCGCCGTCAACGAGTACCGTCTCGCCATCCAGACCAACGACAACACCCAGGGCGCCGTGAACGAAGCCCGCCAGGACCTGCAGAAGCCATTCAAAGGCTGCGACACGCAATAACTCAAACTCAGCGATTCACTGTAGAGATTCGCTGTAGATTTGTCATCCTGAGCAAGTTTGTTGAAAGCGAACGAGTCGAAGGACCTGCGTTTGTTTTTCCCGGCTCCGCCACAGAACTGTGGGCTAGGGTGGGGCAGCAAATCAATCGCCCAACCACCAAACAAAAAAGCCGGCCCCCACAATCTGTGAGGTCCGGCTTTTTTCAGTGCAAAATCCTACTTCCCACCCTTGCCCAGCGAAAGCACCTGCAGATCGACCGGAGCCAGTCCCGAATCGACCATGGCCAGCTTCTCGGCCGCGCCATAGGAAAGGTCAATCACCCGCCCCTCGTCCACCAGGTCGCCGCGATCGGTAATCCGCACCACCACCGAGCGGTGATTCCGCCGGTTGATCACCCGCACCAGCGACCCGAACGGCAGCGTCGGATGGCAGGCCGTCATGGCGTACATATCGAATGGCTCGCCGCTCGCCGTCATTCGCCCGTCGAACATGTCCCCGTACCAGGAGGCGAGCCCATGAAGCCTATATAGCTTCTCGAGCCCCTTCAATGCCGGCATGTTCTGCGACCTCTGCACCAGCGCAAGCGAACGCGGTGTTGCGCCCGCCACGGCCTGCGGAAGCTGGATGACCGATGCGGTCTGAGCTGGCTTGGCGCCGAATAGCAGCGCATCGGCAAACACCGTCCGCGTCACCACCAGCGCAAGAAACGCGGAGAGCGCAAGCGATGAAGCACCGGCCAGCACATAAACAGGCACTGGCCACTTCCAATTCAGCATGCGTGATTTCCGTGTCATCACCATTCGGCTATTTTACCAACTAGACACCTCCCTAAAGCCATCATTGTCAATCTCGCCAACCGCTTTTTTGTTGAAAAAATAGGGGTTCGGGCTTGAGCCCCTCTAACCTTCTCATATAAAGCGAGTTAATCACTGCCCTAAACCTTGTGCAATTTCCCGTTTTGGGCCATCAAAAAGTTTGATCACTCGAATTTTTCGCACCTAGGCATCTTCCTGTTTTTTTCCGGCGTCCAAAACTGCCCTTGTTAACTAAAGTCACAATAGCTGCCGGCGCCGCCACTTTAGCCGCAAAATTTGTCCCCAAAAATTGCCGATAATTTCGGCCATCCTTGCTAGCGTTAAGGCGAAGATCGAAATCGCAAAAGGATGAACAAATGGAAACCACAGCGGGGATGGAACTGAGCGCAGCAGGGTTGAAGCTTATCAAGCAATCGGAAGGATTTCGCAGCCGCGTCTACCTCGACGCCAACGGCCTGCCGACCATCGGCTACGGCCACCGGCTGCTTCACCCGGAATCCTTCCCAAATGGCATCACCGAAGAACAGGCCACCAAAATTCTGGCAACCGACGTCCGCGAGGCCGAGCAGGCAGTGCGCCGCCTGGTCCGCGTGCCCCTGGCGCAGGGCCAGTTCGACGCCCTGGTCGACTTCTGCTTCAATCTCGGCTCGGGCCGTCTGGCCGCCTCAACGCTGCTGGCCGATCTCAATGCTGGCCGCTACAACGCCGCCGCCGAGCAACTCCTGCTCTGGGACCACGCCGGCGACCGCGAATGTGCCGCCCTGCGCGCCCGCCGCGAAGCCGAGTTCCACCTCTGGCATCAAAACCCGGCAAAGTACCCGCCAGCAGCATCACAACCGCCTTTAAAATCAACAGTTGCATCATAGAACGGCGCAACTCCTTTATTTCCCACACTTACGCCGGAA
>JASIJW010000502.1:0-2796 GCA_030050035.1 Acidobacteriaceae bacterium
CGATTGACACAAAAACTCGCGTCTCTTCAAGGTTTGTCCCTATGTTTCAAAATCTTTTCCGGATTAGTGCGGCACGATCTCGTTGATTGGCGTAAATCGGGAAAAGATTGTTGGATTTCCGGTGGACACTGAGCCTGAATGAGTCACTCGATGCGCAATGCGCAAATTGACATATCAGTTTGGAAAACTTAGCTTAAGATCGCTGCAGAAGTCAAGTGAATTTCGTATGAGGTAGACTGTCCCCATAATCCATCTGTTATCAATGACATGTTGTGGACCAGAGCTGGATTCAGGAAACGACTTGAGCCGCAACAGACGGCTCATAGAGCGAGCAGGAATGGGCAATCCGGCTTTCCTTTGGCGCTCGATCCTATATTGACATCGCAATAAAAAACCGTATTGAATGACTGAGAGATGAGTAGTCATCCTCAGGACGGTACCACTAGCTTCTCCGCCCCGCTTTGGAACAAGGCGTACTTTCGTATTCGCGAGCGGATTCTGCGCGGCGAGATAAGCCCCGGCGAGGCGCTTTCGGCGCGACGCCTGGCCGCAGAGTTCGGAATGAGCCTGCTTCCCATTTCGCAAGCCTTCCGGCAACTGGAGAGTGAGAAGCTTCTGGAGAGCCGCCCGCGCGCCGGAACCCGGGTCCGTATCCCTCAGCCCGAGGAGATTCGGGGCCGCTGCATTGTCCGCGAAGCGCTGGAGGCGCAGTCAGCGCGCTTATGCTCGGCGAACGCAACCATGAAAGAGCGCGTCGAACTGATGCGTCTGGCCGAGCAACTCGACACGCTCTACGATCGGTTCGGTCGCGGCGGCAGCGATTCGGAATTGCAGTACGCCGTTCATACGCTCCATTTCGAGCTGCACATGCGCATCGCCGAATACGCGCGCTGCGAGGAGTTGAAGGACGCCATCGAGAAGAACCAGGTCCTTATCTACAACTGGTTTTTCGATCTTGCCACCAATCGCCGAACTCTTCCTGCCGGCTTTCACGCGCAACTGCTGCAGGTCGTCACTGGATCAGATCCGATTGCCGCCGATGAAGCCATGCGCTCGCACGTGCAGTACGGCGTTCCGGAATTGCTTGAGCAAAACGTTCTTCCGGCGAGCAACGACTGGAGATTGCGGCGCTCCCAGTCGGGCGACAAAGATGGCCATGCCTCGGCAAAGAAACCTGCTTCGACCATCGCAGCCAAGTAATGTTGCAATTGCAAGGATCCGCTGAGCGTTCGCTCCTCCACCGCGGCCGTACCTGCGCCGCCTCACCACTCGGCAAAAATGGCGGATTAGGCTTTGTCTTCGATTCCGCACGAGTCAAATCCAGATGCGCCGCTAAACGTGTGCGGGTTTCGATCTTCAGTGTCCATGCATGCTCACAGGGGCGATTGTTTGGCTGCTGCAGATTCTTGGGAGGTAGGATCGTTGTGCCGCGATCCGATTGAAGTGCCACTGCAGCGGGGCATCTGATCCGAGCATCGATAAATTACCATGTCAGAACTACATATCTTCAGCAAATATGTTTCGATAATTTGGGATTCTGCTAAAATTACCCTGTAAGCGTGCAAATTTTGACATGTCAGTTTAAAATAGATCAGGAGCACATTCTGGCATCGTAATCGTGGAGCAAGGTCAAATGAATCTCCAGGACAAGGTTTGTCTGATTACGGGTGGCAATAGTGGAATCGGAGCCTCCACCAGCTTCCGTCTAGCCCAAAAGGGCGCTCAGGTCATTGCGGTTTCCCGGCGTGGCGCCGACCTGCAACCTCAGTGTTTTTCGAGTTCCGGGCTTAATGGACATGCCATTCGATTTCTGAAAGCCGACCTGGCTGACCCCGAGGCGTGCCGCAACTGCGTGGAACAGGTTGTGAACGATTGCGGCCGGCTCGATGTTCTGGTGCATGCAGCGGGCGGTCCTGCGCCTGGCGGGTTGTTCGCGGTCACGGAAGAAAGCTGGATGCATGCCTTCGCTGTCCATGTACATGCCGTATTTCACCTGGCGCGGGCGGCCGCGCCGCATATGGCCAAGCAGGGCGGCGGAGCAATCGTTCTGCTGAGTTCGGCGGCCGGTCTCCGTGGATGCCTCGGCGCGCTGGCCTATGGTGTCGTCAAAGGAGCTCTGCCGCAATTTGCGCGTAACCTGGCGCGCGAACTCGCCGAGCAGAAGATTCGCGTCAACTGCGTTTCGCCTGGCGTGATTCGTACTCCATTTCAGGAGCACCTCACACCGGAGCAGGTCGCCAACAATATCGAGAACCGCATCCCTTTACACCGCGAAGGCACGCCGGAGGAAGTGGCCCTGCTGATCGAATCTCTCATCGAAAACGACTTTGTGACCGGAGAAAATGTCGTTATCGACGGCGGTATGACGATGCGCATTGTCTAATCCGCGCTCTGGACCTATGTACGCGATGAGCGCCCGGCTGGTGAGAAGACGGCGCCGGCAGTTTGGTTTGCTTACTCTGAAGATCGTAAAGGCAGACATCCGAAGTGGCACTTAGCGAGAGAGCAGCAGTCCTCTACTCACTGATCGGCTCGCCAAGCTCGATGGCCTCGACCCGAAGCTCTATCTCCGCGCCGTACTTAGCCGCATCGCGGAATATCCCGTCAACCGAATCGCCGAGTTACTCCCTTGGAACTTTCATCAACTCAGACTGACACTACCAAAGCCGTCTGATGCACATTGACGTGTAGTGTCCACAAAAAAACAAGTGGACGCTTTATGTACCGGTAGTTGCTCAAAAGCGGCGCTCTTAGTTCTGACTGTCGCCCGTAACGCCAACGATCTCGTCGTAAAAG
>JASIJW010000503.1:0-3847 GCA_030050035.1 Acidobacteriaceae bacterium
GCCACGGCGTAGGCCTTTTCCGCGGTGCGCATCTCGGGCGCAAGCACATGCTGATGGCTGATCGACTTCAGGTGATCGGTTTCGGCCATCTCAAAATCTTCCCCGCGCAGCCAGTGCCACAACCGTTCGCCCCACACCGAGCCCCACAGCCGGCCCGCGTCCTCGCAGCCGAGAGCCAGCAGCTCGTCCATCGTGCGGATGCCCTTTTCGTTCAGCCGCTTTTCCGTCCGCGCGCCGATGCCCGGCAGGTCGCGCAGCGTAAGCTGCCGCAGCGCCTCCAGCAGTATGTCGAGCGGCAAGGCCACCAGGCCATCGGGCTTTTCCATGTCGCTGGCGATTTTGGCCAAATAGCGGCTTGTGGCAAGTCCTACCGAGCTGCGCAGGCACTCGCCCACGCGTTCCTGGATCGTCCGCTTCACCCGCAGACCCAGATCGAGCGCCGCGCGAAGCGGCCGCTCACGGCCCGTAAGCCGACAGGCCATCTCGTCGATGGAGCAGACCGCCGTAACCGGAACGCAGGTCTCGACGGCCTCAACCACCCGCTCATGAAAATCCCGGTAAATCTCATGCCGGCCCTCGACGAGCACGATCTCCGGGCACATGCGTTTGGCGTCGGCCACAATGGTCCCGGTACGGACGCCGAAGGCCTTGGCCTCGTAGCTGGCGGCGATGCAGCAGGTGGTGTCAACCAGCGCAGGCACCACTCCCACGGGCCGGCCGCGCAGCTCCGGCCGCACCTGCTGCTCGACTGAGGCGAAGTAAGAATTCAGATCGACGAAGAGCCAGTTTACGTACGGACCGTTTACGGGCTCCTGCGTCAGTGGCGCAGCCGGGCGCGCGAACTCGGCCAGCTCTTCGGGCAACTTTCCCGATTCGGGAAGCTCCGGAAGATCAAATTCCGGCGCCTCGGGTTCTGGCCCCTCGGATTCTGGCATGGCTAAGTCCCGCATTTTCAACTCCGGAAGATCGGGCGGGCTGAGGTCCGGCTCCATTTGGCCTCATTTTCGCTTTTTCTTCTCATCAAATCAAGATTATTGTTATGTCAGTCTGGTATAAAACCCGGTAAGCTCTATTTCCGTCAAACGTAATAAGACCGGCACGGGCATGATGCGTGAAACGTGGGACAGGTTCAGGGTTTCTTTCTGAGTCTATGTTGCATTGGCTTCAAATCAATGGTGGTGTTCTCGCCGTTCTGGTGACCGCCGGCGTTGCGGTGCTACTGGTGTGCTGCATGGAGTGCTGCGACTGCTCACATGCGGAAAAGGACGACCTGTTTCATCGGCATGAGGTCTAAGGACCGGGCGAAACACGCGCGGCTGGCAGACGTCATTTCTTACTTCCCGGCAATGCAAATCTCAACAACTCAGCGTTAGCGCCTGCAGGCCTGTGCGGCTCTGCTCTGCGCGTATTTGCCGCCCGGTCTCTTTTACGCTCGTCCGCTATTTCCAGTTCTGCGCCGGCTCCGGCATTAAATACTGTTCGAAGTGCGCCAGGATGCGGTTGTAGAGGTGCGTCCGCACGTCGGGGCCTGCGATCGAGTGGGTCTTGCGCGGATAGATCTGCAGATCGTAGGGCAAGCCGGCTTCGATCAGCGCCTGGACAAACTGCACCGAATTTCCGAAGTGCACATTGTCGTCGCCGGTGCCGTGTACCAGCAGCAGGTGTCCCTTGAGATCCGCCGCAGAATTCACCACCGAATCCCGGTCATAGTTTGCCGCGTCGTCGGTGGGCAGGCCCATATAGCGCTCGGTGTAAATGGAGTCGTAATTGCGCCAGTTGGTGACGGGCGCAACCGAAACGCCGGCGCGAAACCGGTCCGAGTGAGTCATGGCATAGAGCGTGAACGTGCCGCCCCAGCTCCAGCCCCACCAGCCGAGCCGTTTGGGATCGAGCTGCGGAAATTTTCCCAACGCGGCGTCGACGACCGTGAGCTGGTCCTCAAGTTGAACGGGCCCGAAGTTGTGATACGCAAACTGCGCGAAAGCGCGGCCGCGGCTGCCGCTGCCCCTGTTGTCGGCGTGCAGAACCGCGAAGCCATGCTGCGCCAGCAGCTCATCGAAGAGCACGGCATCTCCCCAGCGGTTAGCCACCTCCTGCGGGCCAGGGCCACCATACGGGTTCACAATCAGCGGAACCGAGTGCGCTGCGGTGCTGGCCGGCAGCAGCAGCGTGGCATAAAGGGTTGTGCCGTCCTGCGCCTTCACCTCGAACTGTTCAGGCGCGCGCAGATGGTAAGAATCCACTGCATGCGTCTGCCAGAAGAGATTGCAATGGTCCTCAGTTGCGCACAGACGCAGCCGGGGCGGCTCCATGCGCGTAGATTGCTTGTCGACGAAGGCTGCGCCGGCGGGTGCAAAGTTGCCGTCGTGAAAGCCCGCAGCCGTGGTAAGTTGCCTGCGCTGCCCGTCGAAGCTCACCTGCCAGAGCTGCTGCTCGAGCACGTTGCCTTCGTTCGAAGCGTAGTCGACAAACTTGTCCTTCGTGTCTACGCGGTAAACCCCGCTCACCTCAAAATCTCCGCTGGTGAGCTGGCGCTCGAGTTTTGCGGGCGCTGAAAGCGGATGTGCAGCGTTATAGCTGTAGAGATAGATATGGTTGTGGCCGCTGGTCCAGTTGGTCAGCTCAATCGAGCCATCCTGGACCGTGACGTCGTAGTTGTCGTCGACGTACTTTTCGTCGCCGATATCCAGCATCTCCCTGCAGTCGTCGCCGCCCGCTCCACAAAAATAGATGGTGCGGTGCTTGTGATCACGGCTGATGGTTTCGATCCAGATTGTCTTTGCGTCCACCCACCCGAAGCGCGGAATGTAATCGTCGCCGCCATGGAAAGGAATGTGCATCCAGGTGGTGTGGCCGCCGCGGGCGCTGACCACGCCCAGGTGCACATCAGGGTTGGGATCGCCGGGCTGCGGATAACGCTGCATGTCCACCGTAGCGTGCGTCGGGATCCAGTCCGTAAGCGGATACTGCGGAACGCTGGTCTCGTTCATCTGCAGATAGGCGATGGCCTTTGAATCCGGCGACCAGAAGTAGTTGCTGCGCGTCTCCAACTCCTCCTCGTACACCCAGTCAACGCCGCCATTGAGCAGAACCAGGTCGCTCGTGGCGCTGGGCGGGGGAACGACGGCGACAGGCGGCACGACCTCGCCGCGCAGCCGCACAACCTCGATGCCATGGTCGCGCAGATACGAAACCGAGCTGCCATCGGGCGAGAATTTTGGATCGTCGCCCGAAGCTGCGCCGCTATCGGCGATCTGCACGCCGGTGCCGGTCTTCAGGTCGTAATACCACAGGCGGCCGCTCGAATCGAACAGCAGATGCGTCGAGTCCGGCGACCACAGGTAGGTGGCCATGTGATAGCGGTTGCGATGGTCGCGATCGCGCTCTGAGCCACCGGTTTCTGTGAGCGGGGACATCTTGGCGCGGCTCACCAGCACGTGCGGCCGTCCGCTGCCCGGGTCCAGATCGATGAGTTGCCCGCTGTCGATGTAGGTAAGGTGCTTGCCGTCCGGCGACCAGGTAAGATCCGCAGGAGGATTGCCGATGAGCGGCTCATGCCCGAAGATCGCGTCAACTGTGAGCGGCTTTTGCTCCTGCTGCGCGCTTGCGGACCGGCCCACAGGCAGAAGAATAACGAGAGCTACCGGCAGATAAGCGGCGGCTCGCGTCAGATTTCGCATCAACTCTCGCATCGGTTTTCGCATTGGGCAGATTTTTCCTCCGGAGTCAATCGTCCAGCGGGGCGCAGGTCGAGGACTGTGAGCGAAATTGGCAATCAGCGCGATCGAAATACCATCGAAGGGCCCTGTGTCTCAGGCCATTTTTAACCGGCTCTGCTCTATCCGGC
>JASIJW010000504.1:0-7583 GCA_030050035.1 Acidobacteriaceae bacterium
GATTCCGGTAGACGCCTCCGCCCCCGCGAAGAACAAACTTCGACTTGCCGAATACATTCCATGCAACGCCTGCGCGCGGGGTAAAGTACACCTCCTGCGGCGAATTTACTGAATTCGATACGCCCGTCTTCTGCGAGTACCAGGTGATGCCCGGCATGTTCAGGCTCGTGCAGTTCCGGGTGTAGCCGCTGCACTGCTGGTTGTACAGGCTGTCGGAGAAGGTCGCCAGGCCGTTGTTGTGTTTGTCAGTCCACGGTCCCAGGTGCTCGATGCGCGCGCCCAGGTTCAGCGTCACGTTGCGCAGCCTCCATTGGTCGTTGATGAACCCGGCCACCGTCATGTAGCGCATATCTACAGTCGGCGTGAAATTGGTTTGCTGGTAGGAGTCTGCATAGCCCTCGTAAATCATCGCCACGGGATTGAAGCAACTCCCCAGATAATTGGCGCCCGAATTCCGCTGCGTGCCCGCCGTATTCGGGTTTTCGCAGCTCACATATTGCGCTGACTGGAACGGCGCCTGGCTGTATTCGAAGTAGCCGTTGCCTGGGTCGAACGTGTACTCGCCCTGCGGGGCAGAAGCGGAATCCGCGACGCCGTTGTATGTTCCCGTCTCCCAGTACACGCCAAATTCGAAAAAGTGGTTCTTCTTCTGCCAGCTCACGTTGTCCTGCAGGATCGGATCCACTTTCTTGGTGCGAATCTGGTTGTTATAGAAACCGCCCGGCATCAACAGGAATGGATAGCCACCGCCGTTATTTCCGCCGATCGCCGGCACCGAGTAGTCGCCACCGTTCTTGTACATTCCCAAATAATCAAAGTTGCCCAACCCCGCACTGCCGCAACTGCCGGTCGCCCGCAGCGAGGCATTCAGGCAGTTGTAAGCGTTCATGTTGAATCTCTGCACCGCCAGCGGATCGTTCATCTTGCCCGGCAGGCTCACAAACGACATTGCCGCAATGAACTCGTTCGTTAGCGTTGTCCAAAGGCGCGTATAGCGCGCCGAGAGGATGTTCGACACATCTCCCGTCGACACATCGCCGGGATCGGGCATGGCATTATTCGGAAAGTAGTTGTTCAGCGCCACCGGATCCTGATCGACTTCCCGCTGCAGCCCGTAAAACAGGAAGAGCTTGTCTTTTTCGTCGATGTCGTAGCTCAGGGTGGAGTGGAAAATGGAACCGTTCTGCGTTTGCGAGACCTGCTGAATGTAGTTGTAGCCAAATGGATTCGTAAACGGGTCGGCGTTGGGCAGCGGGAACCAGTTCACCAGCGCCACGCCCGACGAATTGGCGTAAGGCTGCGCGTTATAGTTCTGCACCAGCGTCCCATCGGGCAGATAGCTATTCGCATTGCACATCGTCTGAATGGCATTGGGATTCGCCGCGCCATCCGGCCGCGCCCCGCAGAGTTGGGCATCCAGCGATGCCGGGCTGAAGTCTCCCTGCCGCTCTGCCATCGTCGGCACCCAACTGGAGATCGCCTGATGGTTGGCCTCGAAGATCTGGTTCAAGTACTCGAAGCCGGCCCAGAAGAACAACTTGTCGCGGTTGCGGTTGAACTCCGTGAACGGCAGTATTAATGGCCCGCCAACATTCCCACCCGGATACAGATACCGGCCGTCCGGCCGAGTCTGGTTAAGGTAGTTGTCGTACCAGTCGTTCGAGTTAAAGAGCGCGTCGCGCCCTACGAAGTACGCCTCTCCATGAAACACCGCGCCGCCGGTCTTGCTGGTGGCCGCCATCACTGCCGGGCCCTTCGCCATCGCGGCGCTGAACGAGGAGTTGTACAACTTTATCTCGCTGACCATGTCGATGTCGGTCGATTGCACCGACCCGGAGTTGGTCGCGATATCGGTGAGCGAAACGCCATCGGTCAATACAGCCACGGCTGTCGGCCCTCCGCCGTTGGGGGAATATGATCCTGTCGGCCCGCTCAGCCCCACCACCGCCGAATCGTAACCCGGCCGGTTGAATAATCCCTGGTTGCCGGTCGACATGGCATAACCAGGCAGCATGCGCACCAACTCGCCTGCATCGCGCCCCACCACGGTCAGGTTGTTCAGGTCCTTGGCCGTGATCACGTCGCTGCGCTCGCCTGTATCAAGCGCCGCCAGATTCGTGTCGACCTGCGCTTCCACTGTCACCGCTGCCGTCGCTGAGCCAACCTGCAGCTTGATATCGGTATTCCATCCCAACTGATCGCCCGCGCGCACCGCGAAAGACTGCGACTCCCACGGCTGAAAATTCGGCGCCGTCACGATGAACTTATAGCTGGTACCGGGGGCAACGCCGGCAAAGGCAAAGGCGCCGTCACCGTTGCTGGTCGTCGTGCGCTTCTCGCCGGTCTCCTGGTTCGTCAGAACCACCGCCGCCTTGGGAACGCTGGCGCCCGTCGTGTCATGCACCACGCCGGTCACGTTTCCTGTCGCCTGTCCGTAGAGCGCCGATGATCCCAGCAGAAGCGCCGCCACAACGATTGCCAGCAACGATGCTGTCGGCCTGATCCCTGAAAAGTGCTTCATAAGCATCCCCCCGTCGGCTAGGTTCTTTTCCCTTCCGGTGGATTTACGATTCAAGCCCCAAGCTCTACTTAAGCCTTTGAGTGCCTGATACAGCCAGTTGTTCCGATTTAATAACACGCAATTCTGCGACCTGCCCTCGGAGCCTGTCAAGCGGAATATTCGTTCCAGTTTTTGCGCCTTGCGCGTGCAAAAATCGGCGGGAATTTCATTTCCTGCCGGCACAAAAATCCGCCTCTCGAACTGTGGACGCACGCATAAATCCCGTAGCGCATTTCTGCGCCGCCGGTAAAAAACCGCGTCTATCGCAAAGCCCACGGTGAGAAGCGACAAAGCGCTGCGCCCGCCGGAGTGCGGTCAGGCCACGCTCCGCGTCGCCGTACAAATAAAGCCACATCCTAAGTTGGTTTGGCAAGAGAAAAGCGTTTTAATTCGAATTTTTCTGCATGCCTTCGCGCCCGCGGCGCGCCGCATCCGTGGTCCAATGCCGGCTTACAGCGACAGGACCGCTTGAGCGGTTTGGAACCCCACGATGGCGAAGAGTCCCGTCATACTACCGCGTTGTGCCTGATCACCTCGCGGTACCACTCCGCGCTTAGTTTCGGGAACCGCTTCAGCGTTGAAAAATCCACGTAATGTATTCCGAACCGTTTACTGTAACCATCATCCCACTCGAAATTATCGATAAGACTCCACAGAAAATATCCCTTCACCGGATATCCTTCAGCTGCCGCCCGGTGCAGGTGCGTCAGGTTGTTGCGCAGGTACATCAGCCGGTCGGTATCTTCGACGCGTCCCTCCGGGTTCATCACGTCGTCGGACGAGCAGCCGTTCTCCGTAATAAAAATCGCCTTTGGCCGCCACAGGTCGCATACGTTGCGCACCGCCCAGTAAATGCACTCCGGTCCCACATAAATCCACGGCGAAGCCATACGCGGAAACGACGCCGGCGGATTTACAATCACATACCCCTGCGACGAATCGTCGGCCTGTACGTAGTTGGGCTCATAGACGTTCAGACCCACGAAATCCAGCGGGCTTGAAATGATCTTCATGTCCCCCGGCTCTATCCGCGGGGCGTTCGCTCCTTCGCGCCGCAGGTAGCTTTCCGGATATGCGCCCTCCATCACCGCAGCCAGAAACTGGGCATTTTGGTCGCGCGTGGCGCGCCGCGCGGCCTCGATGTTCCGCTGGTCTTCGATCACTGGCACAAACACCTGCGCATTCTCAGCCAGTCCTACATGCACGCCCGCCCGCGCATTGGCACGGATGGCCTGGACGCCCAATCCATGCGCCAAAATGCCATTGTGCCGCACCTGGTTTGCCTCTGCCGGTGGTAGCTTAAGCCCCGGGGCAAAACGTCCGTCGCGATACCCGGAGTCAGTAAAGCAGACAAACTCGTTGGTGGTAATGAAGTGGCGCACGCGGTCGGAGAGCTGCCGCGCCACGTATCCGGCATAATCGGCGTAGGCCAGCGCCGTGGCCCGCGACTGCCATCCGCCAGGCAGCGCCTCGGGAAGATCCCAATGGAAAAGCGTGATGAACGGCTGAATCTCGTTCGCGAGTAGCTCATCGATCACCCGCTGGTAATAATCCAGCCCGCGCGGATTTGGCTTTCCAGTTCCATTGGGAAAAATCCGCGACCAACCAATCGACAGCCGGTAGCCGCCCACGCCCAGGTTGCGTAACAACCGGATGTCTTCCTTGTAGCGATGGTAAGAATCGTCGGCAATATCGCCGGTCTGTCCTTCAAACGTCTTTCCCGAGTTGTGCGCAAATACATCCCAGATCGAAGGTGTGCGCCCATCCTCATCCACCGCTCCTTCAATCTGATAGGCAGAGGTAGCGCAACCCCACACGAATCCTGGCGGATAGCCGAGAGATGCGGCGGGCTTTGTGGGCGCCGCCGGCAATCTGGAATCGCTTAGCGCAACCGCGGCCGAAACCGCTGCGGTTGCGCCGAATTGGCGTCGAGTGATGCTCTTCATGCAGTAAGCCTCTGCCGGCCCGTACGTCCAGATGCTGAATTCAACCGTTTTAGCACTTTTATAGCTAGGGATCAGGAAATCAAGGGCCGATTATAAGCACGACGCCGATTCAATGCAACTTGGCTCCCACGGACGCCGGATAACGCACCTTCGGTCGGCTGGCCGTCGCGGCTCCGGGAACGGCAATTGCCAGCAGTTACGGCGGAACCCCAGCCTCTCCCCGAGCCTGCGCGCAATGCACCCTACTTAATCGCTTTTTCCTTGACAACGCAGAAATTGCTCAAGTACGGTGTTGCGTTATCAAATGTGGCCGCGAATCCGCTTGGAGATTTCCGAGGGGTGCATACCGGAATTGCCGCTGGGGTCGGCGAAGATTTCTTTTCAGTTTTCTACCCTTTCGGCAATCACCCGAGGTCCATTGCGGGCCAGCGCCGGATCGCGTCGGCAGACCATAAGTCAAACGTTTGAGTAAAAGATGCACGACCACATTGCGCCGGAGCCCAGGCAAGATCAGCACACTGAACCTCGCCCGGCCAGCCAGATTCGCGAATGAGACGCAGAAATGAACCCGGATCGGAGGATTGGGATGCAATCGACTTGGAGGAAATTCTTGAGTCCAGTGAAGCGCGCGGTGGAAACATGGTTGACCGTCTCCTCATTCCTGATCCTTGGTCTCATCGCAATGCCGATAAAGCTCGCCGCCCAGCAGCCCATCGTCGTCACCGGCCCGGTCAAGCAGATTGGCACCCTAGGCGGCACGTATGGCGGCGGCTGGGACAATGGGGCGGATCCCATCGGCGGTTCGTTCGCTGTGGGGGCAAACGGCAATGTCATCGTTGGCGACGGATATGGCTTGGGCTGGTTGGATATCAATCCAAGCGGGACTCAACCGTCGAATGAGTCGGTATTGGCTACTTTCGCTTCAACCACAGAGCAACCGGGCGCCGCGTCCGCAGTAGACGCCTACGGCAACGTTTACGTCGCTTCCGCCGCCGTGTGGAGCAGCGCGGCGTATGTATTCAAGCTTCCATACAACGCTGCGGCCGGAACATATGCGGGCTTCACGTCCTCGACAATTCCCACCAGCAACTGCCTGGGCGGCACGCAGGATACGTCTGCGTGCATATTCGCCTCCGCGGTTCCGGGGGCGCTGACCAAAGGATACTCAGCCGGCTTTGCCGATATTGCCTTCGACGCGCAGGGCAACTTCTATTTCTCTACGGATACGCAGTCAGAAAATAACAGCCCCAATACGATCTACGAGTGCGTAGCGAGCAGCCTGCCGGCTTGCAGCTCTCCCACGTTGGTTTATGCGGATTCAAGTCCGATGGGCGCGATGGCAATCGATCCCTGGGGTAACCTCTTCTTCATCGATGGCGCCTCCACCAGCGTTGGGACAAGTTATTTAAAGGAAATCCCCGCGGGTGGCTGGAGCAGTTCAACGCCCGCCTCAACGACCACGACACTCGAGACCTATGCCAGTTCGGCCGCCTACAACAGCCTCGCCGGTTTGGTCATCGCCTCCAACGGCACGATCTACTTCAGCAACAACGATGGTATCTTCGCCATTCCCAACACCTCAACAAACGGGCCGAACACGAGCGCGGTCTACGTGGTGTCTACCCCTGGCGGAAAGGGACTTGCGCTCGACGCCAATGGCAATCTCTACGAGGTGGATCTCAACAACAATGTTGATTTCGTTCCTATCAACAACTTTTCACTGGGATCTGTGTCCACCGGTACAGCGGCCACTGCAATCGACGCGACGATCTTCGACGGCAGCGGTTCGTGCTCTCCGACCGAAAGTGTTGCTGTCACCGAATTCGGCGTAACATCCAGCGAATTCACGGCGACGGCCGGGACTACTTGCTCGGCCGGATTTACCCCGAGCAATGGAACGTTTAGCTCAGGCCCGCTCAGCGCCTCATCCTTCGGGTCGTCGTATTCCGTGGCGTTAAACTTTACGCCGTCCGCGGCGGGTGAGCGCAACGCAGCACTGACCATCACGGACTCGACCAATAACGTCAGCGGAGTATCGCAACTGTTCGGCGTCGGCCAGTTCGAGTGGCCGCTTCTCGATCCCGGCGCGGCGACAGCTTACACTGCACAGCTTGCCAGCCCATCCTCTGTTGTAGCGGATGCTGCCGGCGATGTCTTTGTCGCCGACACCGGCAACAAGGGAGTATACGAGTTCACAGCATCGAATCCCTCCAGCGCCACCCTGATAATCGGCAGCTCGAGTTCGCCAGCGATCGCGTCGCCCACTGCGTTAGCCTTCGATGCTAACGGCGATCTGTTTATCGGCAACAACGTCAGCGGTTCTCCGGCGGTGTATGAAATCGCCAACACCGGGACGACCGGAGCCTTCGCAAGTCATGGCAGCGCACAGGCAGTCATTAACTCGAATACGCTCTTCGGCGGTACGGCGCTCGCCAGCGTGAACGGACTCGCCTTCGGACCAAATGGCACGCTGTATATTACGGACACCGGCAACGCTCGCGTCGTCTCCTTCAATGCCTCCAACAACAGCACCGCCGTAACCAGCGCTATCGCGGCCAACGGGTTACAGACCCCGGCTGGAATCGCCGTCGATTCTTCCGGCAATCTCTACGTCGCCGACTCGGGCGCCAAAAATGTCTTCGTCTTTTACGCCGCGGGTGGAATTTCGGCCCTGGCTTCAGCCCAGTCCCCAATTCCTGGCGTGACTGAACCCACGGGCGTGGCCGTGGATGCCTCGGGCAGCGTGCTTGTGGCCGACGGACAATCCGGCAACATCGAGTGGATTCCTGACGTAAGCGGCACGCTCTCGACCGCAACCGCCATCACCATCGAACCAACCCCGCTGCCGCAGGCTTCGTCGCTGTGGATGGATGCAAAGGGCGATCTCTACATCGCCAGCGCCGACGGCAAAGAGGCTTACGCCATCCAGCGCTCGCAAGCTTCCGTCAACTTCGGCACCGTCGTCGACGGCAACAGCAGTTCGACCACGGTCTTCTTTGAGAACACCGGCAACGAAGCGACTACGCTTTCTGCTTCTGCCATAACCGGCCCTGGAAATTCTTTGTTCAGCCTGGTTG
>JASIJW010000505.1:0-6424 GCA_030050035.1 Acidobacteriaceae bacterium
CGCGAAGATTCCGATTCCACGGGCCTTGGCGAGATCGCGCGCGGTGCAGCGCGCGTGCGCGTCGACGACAAGGCCATGATCAACTGCCGCGCCGACGTGAATCAATTGCTGCCGCTGAAGTACCGCTGGGCCTGGGAAAAATATCTCTCGGCATGCAGCAATCACTGGATGCCGACCGAGATTTCGATGCAGGCAGATATCGCGCTATGGAAGAATTCGAACGGCCTGAGCGCGGAGGAGCGTCGCACGATCAAGCGCAACCTCGGCTTCTTTGCTGCCTCTGAATCGCTCGTCGCCAACAACATTGTGCTCGCAATCTACCGCCATCTCACCAACCCGGAGTGCCGCCAGTACCTGCTGCGCCAGGCTTTTGAAGAGGCTGTTCACACGCATACTTTTCAGTACATCGTGGAGAGCCTCGGCCTCGACGAGGGCGAGCTTTTCAACATGTACCGCGAAGTTCCCTCCATCACGGACAAAGCTGCGTGGGCAATTCAATACACACGGCATCTCAGCGATCCCACCTTTGCCACCGGTTCCGTCGCAACCGACCGCGCCTTTCTGCGCGACCTGATTGCGTTCTACGTCGTTTTCGAAGGCATGTGGTTCTATACCGGCTTCGCGCAGATCTTGTCGCTTGGTCGCCGCAACAAAATGGTCGGCATCGCCGAACAGTATCAATACATCCTGCGCGACGAATCCATCCACCTGAACTTCGGTATCGACGTCATCAATCAGATACGGATCGAAAACCCGCATCTGTGGAATGATTTATTCGAGGCAGAAGCCCGCGAGATGCTCACAACCGCTGCGGAACTGGAGGCCGCGTACGGGCGCGATACGATGCCCAAAGGCTTTCTGGGGCTGAGCGCAGGCCTCTGCGAGGAGTACATGCACTTCATTGCCAACCGGCGCTGCACCCAGCTAGGTATCGCGCCCGTCTTTCCTGAAACGCAGAACCCTTTCCCGTGGATGTCCGAAGCCATGGATCTCAAAAAAGAGAAGAACTTTTTCGAGACGCGAGTGGTTGAGTATCAGACAGGCGGCTCGCTTGCATGGGACTAACAAGTGTTTCATCGACAGGCGTTCTCAGCGTGTGAGCTCGGGTCTTCTATGATGAAAGCACTGTGCAGACGATTCGTGTAGAAACACCTTCGGCGAAATATGACGTGTACGCGGGCAGTGGACTGCTTGAGACGCTGGCCCCGCGAATGGAAAAAGTCGTCGGCCGGCTGAAGCATCCAGGCGGCCGTGCGCGTACGATCTTTGTTCTCACCTCGCCGGCCATCTGGGCACTGTGGAGCGAGCAGTTTCTAAGCTCATTTGCCGAGCCGCCCGTGGTGCTCTTTCTGCCGCCGGGCGAAAAGCATAAGAACATGCGCAGCGTTGAAACTCTGCTGCGCGAGATGGCTGAGGCGGGCGGCGATCGCGGCTCGCTTTTGATTGCCTTTGGCGGCGGAATCGTGGGCGACGTGGGCGGTTTCCTCGCGTCGATCTTTATGCGCGGCATTCCCTACGTGCAGGTGCCCACCACGCTGCTGGCTCAGGTGGATTCGAGCGTCGGCGGTAAGGTGGGCGTCAACTTGCCTGAGGGCAAGAATCTTGTCGGCAGCTTTCACCATCCGCGTGCGGTGTTTGCCGATATCGGTGTGCTGGGCACGCTGCCGGACCGCGAGTTGCGTGCAGGGCTGATGGAAAGCGTGAAGGCAGGAATCATTCGCGACCGCGCGCTTGTGCGCTACATGGAAGAACACGCCGAAGCCGTGCTGGACCGTGATACCAAAGCTTTGGAGAAGGTGATTGCCGCGTCGATCAAGATGAAGGCCGGCGTGGTAAACAAGGACGAGCGCGAGAGCGGCCTCAGGATGATTTTGAACTTTGGCCACACGGTCGGGCACGCGCTCGAGCAGGCCACAGGATACAAGGCGATGCTGCATGGCGAGGCGGTGGCGTGGGGCATGGTTGCCGCTCTGTACGTCGCGCGGCGGCGGGGAACCATCAGCGCTGCCCAAATGGAGCGTCTCGAGCGGCTCATCTATCGCTATGGACCGTTGCCGGCCCTCAAACTACGCACGGCAAAAATCGTGGCGGCCACAGCAGGCGACAAGAAAAACATCGGTGGGGTGCGGCGATTCGTTTTGCCGCTGGGCATTGGCAATGCAGGCGTGGTGGAGGATGTGACGCCTGCGGAGCTGCAGCCGGCCGTGGATTACATGCTGGCGCGGGCGCACGTGGAAAGCAAGTGAGTCAACGGGTCGCCAGATCAGCGCGGTCGGGCCGGCCGGTTATTGGCTCCGGCCGCCATCAATCGTGCTAAAGTTGTACCCCGATGCCCGTCGCCATCCCTGTCCAGCGCCGCATCCGCATCCGTTTCTTCCTCTGCTCCTGGCTTTTTGTCCTCAGCGCTTTCTCTTTTATTGATCGCACCAGCGTCTCCATTGCCGGACCCGCACTGATTGCGCAGTTCGGCATCGGCGACCAGCAGCTCGGCTGGATCGCCTCTGCCTTCCTCGTCGGCTATGCCAGCTTCCAGCTTCCCGCGGGCGTGCTCGCGGTGCGCCTTGGTCCGCGCCGTGTGATCGCTTTCGGCGTTCTCGTCTGGGCTATCTGCAATATCTGCACCGCGCTGCTGCCTGCTGGCTTTCCAAGCGCTGTTCTGCTGCTCATCGCCGTGCGCTGTGCACTCGGCGTTGCTGAAGCCGTAATCTATCCCTCCGCCAACCAGTTCGTTGCCCACTGGGTGCCGCAGAAGGAGCGCGGCTTTGTCAACGGCCTCATTTTCGCCGGCGTGGGCGCAGGCAGCGGCCTCACGCCTCCGCTTCTCACTTGGATCATCCTCCGCTTCAACTGGCGCGCCGCCTTTTGGTTCGACGCCGCGCTCGGCCTCACCGGCGCCGCCATCTGGTGGACCATCGCACGCGACAGGCCGGAACACCATCCCGCTGTCACCGCCGCAGAACGCGACGAGATCGCCGCCGGCCTCACCTCATTTTCCGCTCCACCCTCGCAGCGCGTCTTAAAACGAATCTCGAACAAGGCTGAAGATCGGATCGAAGACCGCAGGATCAGCTGGCGCGCCATCTTCTCCCGTATCGACCTCGTCGCCCTCATGCTCAGCTACTTCGCCTACGGCTACACATCCTGGATCTTTTTCAGTTGGTTTTATCTCTATATGGCGCAAGCCCGCGGCCTTGATCTCCGCACCAGCGCCTTATTCACCATGCTGCCATTCCTGTGCATGACGGTCTTCTGCCTGGCCGGCGGGTTCGTGTCGGATCGCCTGACCCGCGCCGTTGGCCTCAGGGCCGGCCGTTGCTGGCTTGCCTTCGCCGCCATGCTCGCAACCGGCGTCTTCCTCCTTGCCGGTTCGCGCGTGCACGCCGCCTTCACTGCTGCCGTCCTGCTCGCCCTCGGGGCCGGATGCCTCTACTTCTCGCAAAGTTCGTTCTGGTCGGTCTCCACTGAGCTGGCCGGCAACAACTCCGGCGTCTTCTCGGCGCTGGTCAACATGAGCTGCCAGATCGGGGCGGCGCTCACGGCTTCATTTACCCCATGGCTCGCCCTGCACTTTAACTGGAAAATGCCGTTCACCGTCGCCGCAGCGTTCGTCTTCGTCGGCGCCTTGTCCTGGATGCTTGTGCATCCCGAGCGCCCGCTCGAAATCTAATCCGCCCAAGCCAGGGCCTGCCGTTCCTGTTCCGTCTGCTATAGTGGCTCCTTGCAAAATCAACCTTCATTCCCAACCCACGTACGCGAACCCGCGCATGGAGGCGCAGATGAACGGTATCGAAAATTCCCGCCGGGACTTTCTCAAACAATTTGGAGCAGCCGGCGCAGCCGCAATGGCCGCCGCAGGCATCGATTCTCTTCCCATCCATGCGCAGGATCAGCCCGCGCCGCAAGCGCCCACGCCTACTGATCTGCGCCAGGCAGCCACTCGCGCCCAGCGCATGCAGTGGTGGCACCAGGCAAAGTTCGGCATGTTCATCCACTGGGGCCTTTACAGCGTCATCGGCCAGCATGAGTGGGCAAAGGAACAGGAAGGCGTTCCACTGCTGCAATACGAGTTGCTCGCGAAGCATTTCAAGCCCAAACCCAACGCCGCACGCGAATGGGCGCGCCTTGCCCGCCGCTCCGGCCAGAAGTACATGGTGATGACTACCAAGCATCACGAAGGCTTCTGCATGTGGGACACAAAGCTCACCGACTACAACGCCGCGCAGCAGGGACCCGGCCGCGATCTTGTCCGCGAGTTCGTTGAGGCCGCGCGCGCCGAAGGCTTGCACGTGGGCTTCTACTACTCGCTCATGGACTGGCATCACCCCGACGGCGCCATCTGCAAAACCGACGAGGCTGCCCGCCGCCGTTTCGTCGACTACACCCACGGCCTGATCCGTGAGCTGATGACCAACTACGGCAAGATCGATGTTCTCTGGTACGACGTGGCCTGGCCGCTCAACGCCGAGCAGTGGGAGTCCGAGCGCATGAACGAAATGGTCTTCTCGCTGCAGCCCGACATCATCGTCAACAACCGAAACCGGCTCGACGGCGACTTCGCCACGCCCGAGCAGCACATCCAGGCATCTGAAGCCGGTCGCGCGTGGGAGACTTGCATGACCCTGAACGACAGTTGGGGATTCAACCGCGGAGACGACGCCTGGAAGACGCCCAAACTGATTGTCGACAACCTGGCCACCTGCGCGCGCGGCGGCGGCAATTACCTGCTCAACATCGGCCCCGAGCCTGATGGCTCCGTGCCGCCGCCCAGCGTCGAGATTCTCGACCAGGTCGGCCGCTGGCTCGATACCAACGGAGAAGCCATCTACGGCACCGAGCGTGGCGACCTGCAGGTCAATGACAACTCTAACTTCACTCGCCGCGGCAACACGCTTTACATTCACACTCACTTCTGGCCCGGTCACACGCCCGCTGCCGAGTGGCTCAGCTTCTATCAGCCGGAGGTGGTAGTCGCCATCGGCGGCCTTAAGCCCAAAGCTCTCTCCGCGCGGCTGCTCAAAACCGGCCAGAAGGTCGAGTTTACGCAGGACGAATTCACACTGCGCCTTACCGGGTTGCCCATGCAAGCGCCCGATCAGCCGGCAACGGTGATTGAAGTGGAGTGCGACGGCGAGCCGGTTGTGAACCACGAAGCCATGCGCCCGCTCTGGCCGCGCAACAAGGTTGGCATCAGCGTTTAACCGCAAGGCCGGCTCCAACGCGGGCGTACGGCTCCGGAGAACACAAAAGCATCGCGCGGCGCAGACAGAACCATTGCGCCGCCCCGGCTTCGTGCCTGCTGTTTAAGGCGATGGGACCGATTCCAGATGTGACTCAATTCACAAGATCCCTCGATCGGCAGGGGCATCTTTAAAGATGGGATAATTAGCTTGAATGCGCATCGGAATCATCGGCGGCGGCATTGCAGGGCTCGCTGCTGCGTACGAATTGGAGAATGCGCGCGCGGATGGCCGGTCCGTCGAGTACACGCTGTATGAGGCGCGGCCGCGGCTAGGCGGAACGCTGGCCTCGCAGATTGTGGACGGAGCAGTGCTCGAGCAGGGCCCCGATTCATTCCTCACCGAAAAGTCGGCAGCTTCTGAGCTGTGCCGCGAACTGGGCCTGGGCGCGGAGCTGATCCCGTCCAACGATTCCGCGCGCAAGACGCACATCGTAGTGAAGAACCGGATGGTCCCGCTGCCCGATGGACTGATGTTCCTCGTTCCGACCCGTCTGTGGCCGACGGCGACAACTCGGTTGTTCAGCTTGCGCACAAAAATCCGCATGGGTCTCGAACTGCTGCATCCGCCGCGAACCGGCGAAGGCGATGAGTCCGTGGCCGCGCTGGTGGAGCGGCATTACGGCGCCGAGGCCGTGGACCGGCTCGCGGATCCGCTGCTCAGCGGAATCTACGGCGGAGATGCGACCGAATTGAGCGCGCGCACAGTGCTGCCCCGGCTGGTGGAAATGGAGCGGACCTACGGATCGCTTACCCGCGGCATGCTGGCAGCGCATCGCAAGTTGCGTGCGGCGGCAAAAAACTCTTCCAAAGCACAAAGCAGCGGAGCGCCGATTTTCACTACGCTGCGGGGCGGCATGCAGCAGCTTGTGGACGCATTGGCTGCGCGGCTCAATCCGGCATGGGTACGGACAGGCGCGCCGGTGAGCGCGATTGAGAAGACGGCACAGAACTGGCGCATCGAAACCTGCAGCGTCGCACAGGAATATGACGCGCTGATCGTGGCCTTGCCGGCGTGGGCTGCAGGCGCGCTGCTGGGGCGCGTGGACGCAGAGCTAGGCGCGGAGCTAAGCGCGATTCCGTATTCGTCTTCCATCACCGTGAACCTGGTCTACGACGAAAGCAAGATCGGCACCCTTCCCGAAGGATTCGGATTTCTCGTGCCAGCCAGCGAGGGTCGGGCAATGC
>JASIJW010000062.1:0-8022 GCA_030050035.1 Acidobacteriaceae bacterium
AATTCCAATCCAAATTCCAGATTAGGAGATCATCCATGAATATTCGCGAAATCATGACCTCTAATCCTACCTGTTGCCTGCCCGAAGATACGGCGCAAACCGTAGCCCGCATCATGTGCAAAGCCAATGTGGGCTCGATCCCGGTGATCAGCGACCGCCAGTCCAAAAAGCTAACCGGCATTGTGACCGACCGGGACCTGTGCTGCTCAGTTTTGGCGGAGGGCCTGGATCCCAAGACCACGTCCATCCGGGATCACATGCACAAAAATCCCGTAGTCTGCCGCGCGGATGAGCGCGTTGAGAGCGCCGAGCACGCCATGCAGAAGCACCAGGTGCGCCGCGTACCGGTGGTTGACGAGAAGGGCAGCGTTGTCGGAATCGTGTCGCAGGCCGATATCGCCCTCAAGCACGAGCCGCAGCAGATTTCGCGCACGCTAACTGAGATCAGCCGAGCGCGCGTTGCTGTTGCATGAAGAGATGACGATGCGGCAGTTGCGGCACGATTCTAATCGTGCCGCTACCGCTGCCTGGAGTCTGAGCTCTAGCTAGAAGCTCACCTGCGGGACATTCTGCGCGGCGGGGCTGGCCGTAAAGTAGGCGTTGTTCACCTGGAACCCGGCGATGCCTGCCCAAATGCTGTTGGGGAACTGGCGGATGAAGGTGTCGTAGTCGGTGAGCGCGTCGTTGTAGCGTTTGCGGGCGACGGCGATGCGGTTCTCCGTGCCAGCCAGATCATCCTGCAAGCGCATGAACTGGTCGCTCGAGCGGAGCTGCGGGTAATTTTCCGTGAGCAGCAGCAAGCGGCCGATCGCGCCGTCGAGCTGGTTGTTGGCTGCAATCTTCGCCGCCGGGCCCTGCGCGTTCAGCATGCCGGCGCGGGCGTTGGCAATATCGCCGAAGACCGTGCTCTCCTCTTTCGTGAATCCTTTCACCGTTTGCACCAGGTTTGGAATCAGATCGGCGCGGCGCTGCATCTGCACGTCCACCTCCGCCCAGTTGTTCTTCACGTTCTGATCCTTAGCGACCATCTGGTTTTTCGCGCTCACGTAGCTGCCGAAAACCAGCAGCGCCGCGGCGACAAGAACCACCACGATTCCGATCCCAATCCACAATCCGCGCTTCATAGGTTCCGTTCTCCTTGACTAAAACCTTCTGCAGTCAGCTCACTTCTCTACCAGCTTCCGCCTGCGCCGCCGCCGCCAAAGCTGCCGCCGCCGAATCCTCCGAATCCGCCACTACCACCGCCTCCAGAGAATCCTCCGCCGCCACCGCCATAGCCGCCGCCAATCCAGGGTCCGCCGCCGCCCCAGCCGCCGAAGAAAAGTCCCCAGCCGAAGATCATGCGCAGCAGCGAAAAACCGCCGAAGAAGACCAGCACGAGAATCAGCAGCACAAGATTTGCGAGTCCCGAGCTGTGGTGCACGGGCGGCGCGCGCTCGGGCGCGGGCGCGTTTTCATCGAGGGTCACGTGTGCGTCGTCGGCGATCACCTGCGCAATCTGGCCCACGGCCAACGTCAATGCGCCGTCAAAGTCGTTGGCGCGCAGGTCAGGAATCATCGAGCGGCCGATGTCGCCGACCTTGCCATCGGGCAGAATGCCCTCGAGCCCGTAGCCTACCTCGATGCGGTACTTGTGATCGTTGACCGCAAGCAGCACGAGCACGCCGCGATCAGAGCCCTTGCGGCCCATCTTCCACTTGTCTTCAAGCTCGTTGGCGTAGTCCTCAGGATCGTCGCCATTCAGAGAGCTAACCGTAACCACTGCAACCTGCGCGTTGGCTGCGGAGTGATCAAGCTGCGCGCAAAGGGAGTCAATGCGATCGGTGGCTTCCGGCGAAAGAACGTGGGCGAAGTCGCTCACGTAGTCGGTGGGCTTGGGAAGCTGGTTGACAGCCTGCGCGGGAGAAGACGGAGCGAAAACAGCGAGAACCGCCGCCATCAGCAGCGGAAAGAGGATAAACCTCGCGCGAGATGAGGCTTTCATTCCTCTTTATTGTACGCGGGCGCCGGGCCGGCGGTTCCCTGTAGCGCGTCAGTGCAGCGCACGCCTGCGTCAGGGAGAAGCTCGACGATGCGTAGGGAAAATCCCTACAGAATGCGGAATTTCAAGCCTTCGCAATATCAAAGTGGCAACCCTGACGGTTGTTCACCTCACTAATCTCCAGGTGAGGGATGTCGAAAGATTGTCCCGATCTGCCTCTGCAGTTTCCTGAACTCCTGTTTGATTTTTTCTGCAACAGCTTTGGCTCTAGATGTCTAGCTCTGCCCGGTCTCTTCGCGACGGTTTTCGCGAACTTCAGCATGTGTGTGTATGAAGAAGAGTTTCCGGTGCAGCGAATCTTCATAGTCTTTGGGGTTCTTATGCCGGTATCGCATTATTCTCGCGCTCGGATTCTCTTTCTCGCTTCTTCTCTGGTCGTGGCCGCAGCAGCAGGCTGCAGCGGAGGCCACATTAACAGCGCGTCTCCTTCGACCCAAGCGAATACTCCGAAGAGCCTGGTGTCGATCGCCGTCACTCCGGCGAGCCCGGGCATTACAGTGAGCGGGACCGAGCAGTTCACCGCGACGGGAACATATAGCGACGGCACGACCGCTAACGTGACCTCATCGGCTGCGTGGAGTTCGTCCAACACCGCGATTGTCACGGTGAGCACAAGCGGGTTGGCAACGGGCATCGCCGCGGGCTCGGCGACGGTTGCGGCTTTGCTGAACGGAGTGAGTGGGTCGACGGGCATCACGGTCAGTGCGGCGGCGGTGACGATGACTGCACTTTCCCTCTCGCCGGCATCTGCCTCGGCGACGGCAGGAGCCACGCAGCAATTTACTGCCAGCGCAACCTACAGCAACGGCTCAACTGCGACGCCGACGTCAGGAGTGAGCTGGAGCTCATCGAACACTGCCGTGGCCACGGTGAACAGCTCAGGCCTGGCGAAGGCGATTGCTGCCGGTACGGCGACCATTACGGCCACGGCCGGCAACTTGACGGCGCAGGCGACGCTTGCTGTCGTGGCCGCGGCCAAGACGGTGTCGAGCATTGCTGTCGCGCCCGCAACGGCAACCGTCACTACCGGCGAAACGCAGCAGTTCGCAGCCACGGCGACCTACAGCGATGGCTCGACCGCTGCTGTTACTTCGACGGCGACATGGAGTTCTTCCGACACCAATGAGGCTACAGTGAATAGCGGCGGCCTTGCTAAAGGCGTGGGCGCAGGCGTGGCAACCATCACCGCGACTCTTGATGGAGTAAGCGGCAGCGCTGCGCTCACCGTTCAGGCGGCGGCGGTCACCAGCATCGCCGTCACGCCGGCAAACGCGAGCTTCGATGCCGGCTCTACGGAGCAGTTCACCGCAACTGCGCAATACAACAATGGTTCAACAGCAAATGTGACTTCGTCGGCCACGTGGTCCTCGTCGGACACGAGCGTGGCGACCATTAGCGCAACAGGGCTGGCAAGCGGCGTGGCTCAGGGAACTACAACCGTCACCGCAGCCCTCAATGGGCAGTCGGCCAGCGTGACGGTTACGGTTACACCAGCGCCCCCGGCCGCAAATGATGTGAACATCACCACCTGGCATGTGGATACGAATCGCAGCGGATTGAATGCCAACGAGCAGACGCTGACGCCCGCTAACGTGACAGCCTCCGGCTTCGGCAAGCTGTTTTCATACCTGGTGGACGGCTACGTGTACGGATCGCCGCTGATCATGTCGAATGTGAAGATCAATGGCGCCTCGCACGATGTGATCTATGTGGCCACCGAGAATGACAGCGTGTACGCCTTCGACGCCGACAGCTACGGATCGGGCGCGCCGCTGTGGCAGGTTTCGCTGCTGAATTCCGGCGAGACGCCCATCACCGACGGCCCGATTCAGCCGGTCGAGGGCGTAACTTCGACGCCAGTCATCGACCCGAACACGGGAACGCTGTACGTGGTCTCGGCGCAGAAGTCGAGTTCGGGAAGTTCGTTCCGGCTGAATGCGCTCGATATTACAACCGGCGCGCAGAAGTTTGGCGGACCGGTCACGATCAATGCGTCGGTTGCAGCCACCAATTCTGATTCGGTGAACGGCGTACAGACCCTCAATACCTCGTGCATCCAGCGCGCGGCTCTGCTGCTTGCCAACGGGAATGTCTATGCAGGATTCGGGAGCTGCCACAGCGGTTGGCTGGTGGCTTACAGCGCGTCCAATCTGGGACAAGTGGGCGTTTTCAACGCCAGCCCGAACCTGAACGGCGAAGGCGAATACGCAAGCGCCGGCGGCGTGTGGATGGGCGGCGCCGGACCGGTGGCAGACTCGAGCGGCAACGTCTACATCACCACAGGAAACGGCCCGTGGGACGGCCAGACAGCATTTGGCGATTCGGTGCTGAGGTTTGGGCCGACGCCGGTTTCGGGATCGAACGGCACGATGCAGCCGGTCGACTACTTTACGCCGTCGATTTATCAGTTCATGGACTGCAACGATGCGGATCTGGCGGCCGGAGGACTCCTGCTGGTGCCGGGCAGCACTACGCTGATTGCGGGAGGCAAAACCGGCACGCTTTACCTGGTGGACAGCACCAACCTCGGCCACGAATCCGCGAACGACGACGGTGCAATCCAGGAACAAGTGTGGGGTCAGGGGCTGACTGACGGTGGAACATACCAGTCAAGCTGCCAGGACTCGACGGGTGTGAATTACGCCAACATCACTTCGTATGAAATCTTCGGGACCTCCGCATATTTCAACGGGAATGTTTACCTGGGCGTAACGCCTACTTCGAGTTCGGCGCCCGGTGGCGTGCGGCAGTTCAGTTACTCCGGGACACTGAGCCCGGACGACGACACGTCGGATTATCAGCAACAGGGAACGCGCGGTACGAGCCCGTTTATTTCGGCAAATGGAACAAGCAACGGCATCGTGTGGATGATCGACCAGGGCAACCCGCTGCAAAACAGCAGCGGTGCTGCGCCCTCTGCAGCAACGCTGCGCGCCTATGACGCCGGTAATTTTCCCAACGAGATTTATGACAGCAGCACCAATGCGGGAGACACGCCTGGCTACGGTATCAAGTTCAGCTCGCCTGTAGTGGCCAACGGCAAGGTGTATATCTCCACCGGTCACGACTTGACGACGGTTTCTAATCCGCAAGGCGAGATCGACGTGTACGGGTTGAAGTAAGCAGTGAGGTTCGTACTGGCGCCTATGCCGATACACTGGGAGGGTCATGAGCACGAACCTGCTTCCCTCGCCCCCAGTCGCGCCTAGACGCCAAACGCAAACCACACTTCACGGAATTGCGCTCGCCGACGAGTACGCGTGGCTGCGCGACAAGGAGAATCCGGAGACCATCGCCTATCTCGACGCGGAAAACACTTACGCCGAATCAGTGATGGCGCCGCTGGCCGGCCTGCGCGATGAGCTTTATAAAGAGATGCTCAGCCACATCAAGCAGACTGACGTCTCGGTGCCTTATCGCGACGGCGCATTTTGGTACTACTCGCGCACCGAGGAGGGATTGCAGTATGCCATTCACTGCCGCAAGCGCGGTGGTGCGGCGGCAATGGATGCCGATGCGCCGGAAGAAGTGATTCTCGATAGCAACGTGCTGGCCAAGGGCCAGGCGTTCTTTGCTGTCGGCGATATGGACATTACCGATGATGGCCGCTGGCTGGCCTACACCACGGACACGCGCGGATTCCGCCAGTACACGCTGCACATCAAGGATCTCGAGACCGGAGAGACACTGGCCGGCGAGGTGGAACGCGTGGGCTCTGTTGTGTGGGCGGCAGAGAATTGCACGCTCTTCTACACAGTGGAAGACGAGCAGCAGAAGCGGCAGTACCAGCTCTGGAAGCACACGCTTGGCGCAGATCACGCGCAGGACATGCTGGTCTACCAGGACGATGACGAACGCTTCAATCTGGCAGCAGGGCGCACGCGCGATGGCAAGTACATCGTGATGGAATCGGCGAGCCACACGACGACCGAGTGCCGCATTCTGCCGGCCGACACGCCCAATGGCAGCTTTACGCTAATTGCGTTGCGCGAAGATGAGCATGAGTATTCGGTCGACCACCGCAACGGACTGCTCTACATCCGCACGAATGATCGCGGCCGCAACTTTCGGCTGGTCACGGCGCCCGTGGCAACGCCCGGACGCGAGCACTGGACGGAACTGATCCACCATCGCGAAGAGATCATGCTCGAGGATGTGGACTTGTTCGCGAGCTTCTTCATCGCCGTGGAGCGCGAGGACGGGCTGCCGCGCCTGCGGCTATGGGAGTTCACGGGTGATGGTTCCGATGCTGCGCCGGCCGCTGAAATTGCTTTTCCGGAGCCGGCCTACAGCGCGCAACCGCACATCAACCGCATCTTTGACACTTCGACCTTCCGCTACGCCTACCAGTCGCTGGTGACGCCGAGTTCGGTGTACGAGTACGACGTGCATGCGGATGTGTCCACGCTGCTGAAGCAGGTGGAGATTCCCGGCGGATTCGACCGCACGCTCTACGCAAGCGAGCGCATCCATGTATCGGCGCCTGGCGGCGATGGCGCCAAGGCCCCCGACGGCGTTGAGGTGCCGGTTTCGATCGTTTACCGCAAGGACAAGCGCCAGCGGGGAAAGAATCCGCTTTATGTTTACGGATACGGATCGTACGGCTACTCGCTGCCGCTGGGGTTTAATTCCAATCGATTGAGCCTGCTGGACCGCGGCGTGGTCATGGCTTACGCGCACATCCGCGGCGGCGGCGACCTGGGCAAACCATGGCACGACGCGGGCAAGATGCTGGTCAAGCGAAACACCTTCAGTGACTTCATTGCCGCCGTAGAGCATCTAACTGCATCAGGGTACGGCGACCCGCAGCGCGTAGCCATCGAGGGCGGTTCGGCGGGCGGGTTGCTGATGGGTGCGGTCGTCAACATGCGGCCGGAATTATTCCGCGCGGTGGTTTCGCACGTGCCATTCGTCGACGTGATGAACACTATGCTCGACGCATCGCTGCCACTGACCGTGCCCGAATACGAAGAGTGGGGCGACCCCAACCAGGAAGAGTACTTCCGCTACATGCTGAGCTACTCGCCGTACGACAACCTGAAACCAGTCGATTACCCAACCATGCTGGTGAAGACCTCGCTGCACGACAGCCAGGTGATGTACTGGGAGCCAGCGAAGTATGTAGCGCGGCTGCGCACGCTCAAAAAAGACGGCAACCCGCTGCTGCTGGTGACGAACATGCAGGCGGGCCACGGCGGCGCAAGCGGCCGCTACGACTACCTGAAGGAGATTGCGCTGGACTACGCCTTCCTGTTACACGAGTTGGGAGTCGTGTGACGATTCTCTTTGCGGAGGGTCAGCCGATGAACAAGCAATACTCGAAGGGTGGGCTGGGAACGATAATCAAGGCAGAACTGACGATGGGCCTGGCGCTGTTTGCGGCGGTGGGAGCATTCGCACAGCAACCAATACAGCCGGCGCCGACAGCACCGGCCAACGAATCCCGCAGGCCCACGACTGTTCGCTCGCCCAATTCCACCGGCGCCGATTTGGCCGTGCCGCTGTGCGAATCGCGGTTTCACGACAGCCTGGCAAGAAATGGCATTGCCAACGCGCACGAGGCTCGCGTGATACCGCCGCAGATAAAAAACAAAGTTCCCGCGCAAATCACGCGAGAAGCGATTAACGCCGGCAGCACGACACACATCACCAACTATCTCGTCGTCATGGATGTGGTAGTGGACACCGAAGGCCATCCGACGGAGGCGTGCCTGGCGCAATCTTCGGGCTACGGGCTGGATGCCAGCGCTGCCAGCGCCGTGGAGCAGTACCGCTGGGAGCCGGCGACCAGGAGTGGCAGGCCGGTGAAGATGCGCCAGCCGGTCCATTTCCAGTTCGTGAACCCGTTGCCGCCGCCGATGAGTCCGACGCGCCGCTAGATAATAACGGGCTCAAAAATAGATAGGTGGAACGGAGGCGCTTGCGAGGCCCTAGCTCAGCTCTGCCAACGTCTTTTCCAGACTTGCCACATCTTCCACGTT
>JASIJW010000506.1:0-4713 GCA_030050035.1 Acidobacteriaceae bacterium
CAAGTTGATCGATGCAGCACTAGCCTCCGGACCGCACTGTCCATTCCGAACAGGTGGTTGGTCAGGATTCGTGGCCCCCAAGCCGTTAATTTCTTTACACAAACCATTGCAGCAAACGAAGGTTCTTTTCCTGCCAATATAGGGCAACGAATACTACACCCCCGTCAGACGAATTTCGGACCCAGCAAGCTAAAAAATCGATTTAGACAAGCGTTTGTTTCAAGGATAAGTTGCAGCCAGGAAGCAAATCAGCTGACTAGAGCAGGCGCGAAATGCTGCAGATGAGTCTGCCTCTGCGACGGAAGCTAACAAGTAATCAACCGTTTGTCTTTTGCAAATAAAGGCTTGACAGTCGACATTTTCATGTGCTCTAATCGCTCCCGCATTCGAAAAGACCTTTGCATAAGTTTATCGAGCAATCGTTTGTCTAATCGGATCGTGGATTTAAGCCATTGGATTCAAGAGTCCGGTTTGGTGCCGGAGCAAGGTCAAATTCTTCCGATCCTGAAACGAAATTTGAATGTGAGTGATTTAGGAGGCAGTCAATGAGAAATCTGTCATGGAGCAATCAGTCGCGGTGGCTATTGCGTTTGGTCGCGTTGATCGGCGTGGTTCTGATCGGTGCGACTGCGATGTGTTATGCACAGAACACGAACTCAGGTGACTTGCGCGGCACGACGACGGATACCACAGGCGCAGTCATCCCTGAGGTGACGGTGAGTGTCACAGACGTCGACCAGGGTGTTACCCGCACTTACCTCACTGACGGCGCCGGGCTCTACGATACGGGCGCGATTCCTGAAGACCACTACAAGCTGACATTTACGAAGAGCGGATTTCAAACCCTGGTGCGCGGGCCTGTGACCGTCACCCTCGGAATTCAAACCGTGAATGCAGCGATGCAGGTGGGGCAGGTTTCTGAACAGGTGACAGTAACCACTGACGTTCCCATGCTCAACACCGAAAGCGGCTCGCTTGAACCGACCCTCGAGGCGGACACAATGGACGAGCTGCCCCAAGTGGGCAGCGGGAACGGCGGAGGAGCCGACTGGGAGAACTTTATACAACTAATGCCTGGCGCGGTTGGAACGCCGGAAAATCAAAACGGCGAGTCCCCCGGAAATGGCAACAACGTTGGAACCACCGCCTCCATCAATGGCAATGAGCCCTATCAGTCCTACCTCCAGGACGGAGCTACGACCACTCTGCCCATGAGCCAGAACTCCGACGTGACCATCTTCGAGACCACGGCGGAAGTCAAGGTCAGCGCCACCGCTTTCTCCGCGCAATATGGCCTCGGCGATATCATCTACAACCAGATCACCAAGAGCGGAACCGACCAGTTCCATGGCGCGGCGTACGAGTATAACCAGAACAATGCCTTCAATGCCGCGAGCTACGCCTTCGGCACGGGAAACGTGCCCCACCTCCGCTTCAATAACTTCGGATTCGCGGGTGGCGGGCCGGTCCTGCCGAAAGGGATCTTCCACAAGTCGTTTTTCTATTTCGACTATGACCACACGATCAATAACGGCACTGGGAATACGCAGACCGTAACGTTGCCTAGCACCGCCGAGTTGGGAGGCGATTTCACGGGGAACTTTATCAACAGCTCGGGAGTTTCCGTGCCACTTCCCACTCTCTACGACCCCACCACGCAGACGATCACGACCACGGGCACCGGTTGCAGCGTAGCCGCTCCCTGCGTCACGCGCAAGACCTTTGCTTCGGAGTATGGCTCCAACAAGATTCCGACAGGCATGATCGACCCCGCCGCCAAGGCAATCATCACATACGTGCAGAGCACGAAGGGTTACCCGGCGACGGTAAACACTTATTCGGCCGACAACTTCCAGCTTCTCGGACCCGCGAGCCAGGCTCCATTCATCAAGTACTTTGGGCGCTGGGATACCGATCTGGCTTCCAACAATCGGCTTACTCTCACTGAGACGGAAAGCGACAACCCCGGACAGGCTCCGACCATATTCTACCCGCTCCAGGGACAGGCACAGGATGTGAGCCGCGACAACGCCGCGATCTCGGATGTGTGGACCCTCAGCTCGCACGTCATCAACGAGGCGCGTCTGGGCTTTACCGATCAGTTGAACTTCTTTGTGCCTTACAGCGAGAATGACAACTATTCGTCAGTGCTGAACATGCCTTCTTTGCAAGATGACGTCTTTCCGAACATCAACATTAACAATTATTGGAGCGGCAAAGTAGGGAGCGCTTCGCACTCCATTTACAAGGAGATGGTGTTCGACCCGTCCGATGTGGTGACCCTGATCAAGGGACGCCACATTCTGCACTTCGGCGGCGAGTTCCTGATCAACCGTGCCGACTCCACCGCGTGGGGCAACGAAAACCCCGGCAGCTTCAACTATTCCGGCAATTACACTTCGCAATTCGGCAGCTCCACGGCGGCCACCAGCGGTGACGCCCTTGCAGACTTCCTTCTCGGCGATGTCAGTAGCTGGAACGCCAACAACACCCCTGAGTTCGCTGGACGCTGGAAGAGCCCGCAAATGTTCGTCCAGGACGACGTCAAAGTGCGGCCCAACCTCACCGTGAACCTGGGTGTGCGGTGGGAGATCGAGACCGGCTGGAGAGACGCCAAGGGTAACCAGACAGTCTTCGATCCCGCGGTTCAGAACTTCAACGTTACGAGTACTGGTGCGCCGGGCGCCGCGATTGGCACTCCCGGAACGCAGGGCTACATCGCTCCCGGTGCGGCCGTTCAGGGCGGCATGTGGTATGAGAACCAGGGACAAAATGGCCGCACCACGCTGCAGGCGCCCAAGTACAATATCGTTCTGCCGCGCGTCGGTTTCAGTTTGCAGATTCGGCCCAACACCGTCCTCCGCGGCGGCATTGGTATGTTCGCCTCCACGTGGAGCGAAGACACATACGGCGGCGGCGAAGGCAACGCCTTTGGCAGCAGCGGCGGCTATGGAGACAACACGCCGGGCATTTGCCCCGTAATGCAGACCAGCGCTTCTTTAAGCGCGGTGGACACAGCGGATGGAGATTGCGGGACGGGCAGCTACAACCTCAACCCTGCAGAAAGCACCACTTACTTAACCGCTCCGACCACCGTGTATGCAAAGAACGGCTCGGGCCCGGGGGACACCGAGTTTCATACGCCGGTGCCTTACAACTTCCAATACGACTTGACGGTGGAAGAGCAGTTCCTGACGGATTGGACAGGATCGCTCGGCTACGTCGGCAATAAGGGCATCAACATGATCTTCCCGAACGACATCAACCAGGTTCCGGAGAGCGAGCTCAGCGCGAACGATACGGCATTCATGCCTTATCCGCTCTTCCAGGGGATCGCCGGCAACACCAACAACGCCTCATCCAACTACAACGCTTTGGATGCGGTGCTGACCAAGCGGATGAGCTATGGCCTGAACCTCAGCGTCAACTACGGATGGTCCCACTTCTTGAACGAAAGTGATGGCTCGGGCTGGGCGAACCGCGATGGCAATTTGGCAGTCCAGAATTCGTATGTACCAAAGGCAAACTACGGCAACTCGAACTTCGACGTCCGTAACGCGTTTCGCGGGTATGCTGTGTACCAGTTGCCGTTCGGCAGGGGCAAGGAGTTCCTGAACAACAACGTGATAGCGGACGAAGTCCTGGGGGGCTGGGAGGCGTCATCCACCTTT
Source organism: Acidobacteriaceae bacterium (assembly GCA_030050035.1). Taxonomy (GTDB): domain Bacteria; phylum Acidobacteriota; class Terriglobia; order Terriglobales; family Acidobacteriaceae; genus Telmatobacter. The sequence goes on from JASIJW010000506.1 coordinate 3,672, forward strand.
ATCGCGGAGTCTGGCAATCCGATCTTGATCGTGGTAGACAGTCAAGCCAGTAACCGCAATGCAAATAGCGAGCCCAGGGGGATTGTCGGAGGATTAACCGACAGCGGCAACCAAGTCCTGTATCCCAATCTGGCCGGCAACTACAAGGACATGGGCGGCATAGCACATTGGTACGACGTTAGCGCTTTCAGCGTTCCGGCTCCCTACACCTTCGGTACCTACGGCAGAAACCAGATGCGGGGTCCGGATATGACGAATATCGACTTCGCATTGGGTAAGAGCTTCAATCTATGGCCGGAGCGTGGCGTGAAGTTCCAGATTCGCGCCAGCGCGAACAACGTCCTCAACCACCCGAGCTTCGGACAACCCGGCAGAAATGTCGGATACGGTGCGGATAGTTCCGCAATCACTAGCACGACGATTAACGGCAGAGACATGGAGTTCTACGGACGCCTGTCGTTCTAAACAGCAGACAAAAAATCGACTCAACCGGAAAAGACGGCGATTCGTCGCCGTCTTTTCTGCTTCCCGGTGCTCTTTGTCTTGGAATTCGAAGGGATGACGCTCGGCAGATCGGTTGTGTCTGTGCTCATTTTGCTGTGCGCAAGTCCTGTTGCAGCGATGGGCCAGGCGCTACGCAGGAGTAGTTCGCAGGTCGCTCAACTCGACAGCGGTGGCGCTGCAACCCGGAGATGCGAATGCGAAGTTGGGATTGGCCAAAGTGCCGATCGAGATGGATAAACCGGAAATGGCGCTGCCTTTGCTCGAAGCCTCAGCGCAACTTGAGCCAACAAGTGCTACGGTGCACGACCGGTTGGCGACGTTGTACAGAAAGACAGGCCGCATGGAAGACACCAAGCGCGAAGTGGCTTTCTATCAGCATTTCAAGGAAATGAAGGACAAGCCTCGTGCCGTATATAATGAACTGCTGTTCCAGCGCGGATGAGATCCGCGCGGACGAAAATCCCGAAGAACAGCCACACGCCAAGAAGTGAAACGCGGCGAAGAATGAGCTTTCAGGGTATGAGGCCGCCGGAGAAAT
>JASIJW010000507.1:0-3244 GCA_030050035.1 Acidobacteriaceae bacterium
TGGACGATACCGCGGTGGTGAACACTTCCGATCACGGATACTTTTTGGGCGAGTGGCACTGTATTGATAAGCGCCTCATGTATGAGCCCGCGATTCGCATCCCCTTGAACATTCGCTACCCAAAGCGCATTAAGCCCGGCACTGTACTGCGCGACATGGTGCTGAACATCGACCTTGCGCCCACGATACTGGACCTCGCCGGTTGTGAAATCCCGGCGGCGATCCAAGGTAAGAGTATCGTTCCGCTGCTGAACGGCGATCGTTCCGGCTGGCGCAAGGACTGGATGTATTCCTTTTACGACTATCCATCGGGCAATATGGTACCCAAGAATCACGGGGTCAGGACTGAACGCTATAAGCTGATCGAGTATTACGAGGGGAACCCGCCTGAATGGGAACTATTTGATCTCCAGAATGATCCGCATGAGTTACACAATCTCTATTCGGATCCTGGCCATCGTGGCGTTGTCGAGCAGCTTAAGAGAAGGCTGGCGGAGCTCAGGCAGGAAACAGGGGAAGCCTGACATATTCCCGGAAAGAAAAACACACCAGCCAAGGTCGGAGTATCTCCTATCAACACACACAGAAATGGAGTGTAAGTGATGTGTGACCGTCGACGCGCGGCTATCGTCTTGGTGATGATTTTATCTATGTTGATCGCGCTTCCTGCCGCGGCAGCAAAGAACAGTCCGTTCTGCTCCGATACGGACTGTCAAGGCACAAGGCAGCTTCTCAAAAATCTCTGTGATTTTATTGTCGCCCAAAAGGCCAATTACCCTGTTATCTATATCGGTGGATATTACATGCGCACCCTGGTCGCTGGCTATGAGACACTCGGCGACCGGCGGTATCTCGACACCGCTACTACATATGCCGATCACCTCATTGCCAGTCAAATGCCCAATGGCTTCTGGAGGACTGGTTATGGGCCAGTCTATATGGCCGATACCGGCAGCGCTCTGGGTTTACTTATCGCGCTTTATCCGAACGTAGATAAGGATCGTCAAAAAACATATACCAATGCCATCCTGCACTATGTAACCTCCATCCAGGCTGACGGCATGATCCATCCCTGGGGCGCGTTCGGCACCGGCTGGAACGGCGTGCGGGGCAATGCTTTGCAGGGTCCCATCTACGATCAATACACGCTTTCATCGGCTCTGACCGGCGGGCAGATCTTCACCTGGATGTACCATAAGACCGGCCGAGACCAATACCGGCAGATAGCTTATTATGCATTGCGCTGGGTTATGAGCACCATGCGTTCCGACGGTGACATCCCTCATATCCTCAAACTGGAGGGCTTTGACTGGGCTCGCCGTAATGACCCGGCAATGGCTGCCACCCTGTGGGACAAGCAGCCCTATGGAACATCTGCCTATGTTGGCGAGGGCATTATGGCCTTCGATCTTTATTGCGGCAACCCAGCCTGGCGGCGATGGATCGAGCGGGCGGTGAAACCGAACATTGAGTTTTTGCTCCGTCACCAGCTTGCCGACGGAACCTGGTCGGAGAAGGGTCAGAAGAGTTGGGACCGGACCCGCAGCCCAGGCATTATCGATTACCTGATCTGGTATTACGAGCACGTGGACCGCGATCCGCACATTGTGCAAGCGGTGCGACGCTTCGACGCATATGTGCTGAATCCGGCAAATGGCCGGCAATACGGGTTGCTGAACGACGGCGCCCAAACGGGGCCCAAAGACATCAACTATGCCTTCAATACGGTAACCAGCCTTACTGGTCGCTCCTTCGCCGATATACTCTCGCCGGGAGCCAGTACACGCTGGTGAATGCGGATTCGCCTCGACCGGCGAAGCTCCGAGGAATACTGTGATCGATTCCGCCAGCCTTTATCGGCAATATCGCGAGTTGCTGCTCGACAATGTCGTGCCCTTCTGGTTCCGACACGGAATTGACTGGCAGCACGGCGGCGTGCTGTCATGCCTGCGCGACGATGGCTCGCTGGTCAGCGGTGATAAGTTCATCTGGTCTCAGGCGCGCTCGTTGTGGACCTTTTCCGCTCTCTACAACCGCGTCGAACGGCGCCCGGAATTTCTGCAGGCCGCAAATAATTCGCTCCGCTTCCTGCTGAATTATGGCCGCGATTCCCAGGGGCGATGGGTATATCACACGGATCGAAAGGGCCAGATCCTCGACGGCGCAATCAGCATTTATAGCGACTGCTTCGTCGTTTACGGCTTTAGTGAGTATTGTCGCGCGGTGAGCGATGAACGCGTTCTCCATATTGCCCGGCAAACCTTCGACTATGTCCGGCGCCGTGTCGAGGATTGCCATTTCCACGAGACCGCGCCCTATCCATTGCCGCAGGGTTGGCGCTGCCACGGGATACCCATGATTCTTACCGAGGTGGCCAGTGAGTTAGCGCAGACCACCGGTGATCCGCACGTTGAATCGTTCGCCGACGATTACGCCGATTGTGTTATGGGACACTTCTTGCGGTCGGATAAGCAAGTGATTCTCGAGTTTCTGACCCGCGACTATGCGGAGCTGCCGTCGCCAGCCGGAACCTTTGTGATGCCCGGCCACGCCATCGAGTCGATGTGGTTTGCAATGCATCTGGCGCGCCGCCGGGGAAACCGGGAAAGAGTTCTTCGCGCCGCTGAAGTCATGCGCCGGCATCTCGAGCTTGGTTGGGACAGCGAGTTTGGCGGCATCTTCCTGTCACGCGATATCGGCGGCAATGAACCCTATCTGCCCCAGTCAGACAAGAAGGTGTGGTGGCCCCACGTGGAAGCGTTGTACGGTACGCTGCTGGCTCATGCGTTGACACAAGAGTCATGGTGCTCCGCCTGGTACGAAAAAGTCGCCGCCTGGGCATGGAAGCATTTTCCCGTCCCCGAATACGGAGAGTGGTATCAGCGCCTGGATCGCCAGGGCGCGCCTACCGCGGAGGTTGTCGCGCTGCCCGTCAAGGATCCGTTTCACCTGCCCCGTGCCGCCATTCTCATTCTGCAACTGCTTGAGTCGGCCCGCGCCAATCCGATCGGCAATGCCGCAGCCGGCGCGTCGCTTCGCCGAGGTCAACCGGCATGAAGCCGCAATCCATCGTCGGCCGCGACCCGGTTACTGGCCAATCCATCCTGATCGCGGTGGACGAGGGCCGCATTCAGCGCATCGATCCGGGCCCCGCGGAAACGGCCGCATGGTTATCGCCCGGCTTTATCGACCTCCAGGTCAATGGTTATGGCGGTTGCGATCTCAACGCGGCCGCGGTAGATTG
>JASIJW010000508.1:0-2616 GCA_030050035.1 Acidobacteriaceae bacterium
CGGCGGCATGTACAGCGCCTATGTGGGCGCAATTGTCGATACCGCCAAGATCCTCGGCTCATTGCACACCGCGCACTTCCAGTACATTCCGGCGCTGGCCTTGCCGACTACCGACACTTTGAACCTGCGGTTGAACATGCCGCCCTCGTTCCGCAATCCCAAGTCGGTGGTGGTGATTGCGCTGCCGCCGATCGGACCCACGCATCCCGAGGCGCTGTACGCACTAAGCCCTTCCGACAACTACTGCGCGCCGAAGCCGGGCCTGGTGCTGCCGGCCGGAGGCGCACCGCTGGTGTTTGCCACGCCGCTGGCACACAATCTGTTTCTGCGCGTGCACCCGGACGCTGTAGCTAACGCCGCCGGCGAGGTTACTCTGACCGGCACCGCTGAGCACGGCCCGGTGATCGACGTGCCGGTACGCGCGGAGGCCACCGAGGGCGGCTTGGTATTCGATGCGCCTGTGCCGCCGCTGCCCGCGGGGAATCTGATCGGCGAGCTGCGCGGCAAGTGGGGATTCGACGACTGGGAGGGTCCGAGCTTCCATCTGTATTCGCCGCAGCCAGGCAAATGGGCGATTGCGCCCGGCGACCAGTCGGCGCTGGTGGTGGGCCGCGAAGACACTTTGCATATGGTTGGCGAAAGCGCCGAATGCGTCGAGCGCGTTCAGGCACGCGTTCAGGCGCAGGCCGCATCGGCAGCCGAGCCTGTGACGCTGGCCTTTACAACACCCAAGCCGGACACGCTGCAGATGAAGGTTCCGCTGAAGGACTCCGCGCCGGGACCTGTGAGCTTCGACGTGTATCAGTACGGCCTGGACAAGCCGGATCAACTCAAGATGTTTGCCTACGACGAGGCCGCATCGCTGCACGGGCTAACGTTGAGCGCCGGCGACAGCGAAGCGCTGCTCAAGGGCACGCGACTGGACGAAGTGGCGCAGGCAAAGCTGCATGGCATTGTGCTTAAGCCCGCCACGCTGAACCGCGTGGAAGACATGGACCAGCTTGTGCTGAAGGCCGGCTCATCCACCGCGGGACTGGACCCGGACAAAGACTATACAGCCGAGGTGGAACTGAAGGATGGCCGGCAACTCAAGGCTCAGGTCACGGTCGAGCCTCCACGGCCGCAGCTGATGCTGCTGAGCAAGGGCGTGCAGAGCGACGGAACCCCTTCACTGGTGCAGCTTGGCAGCCCGGACGATCTGCCCGTTGATGGACACCTGGTGTTCTTCGTCAAATCCACGTCGCCGGCGAGCTTTCCGCGCGACGAGAAGATCGAAATAGCTGCTGCGGACTCGAGCTTCCACACCCTGCTCGACCTGAACGATGGCAGCCTGCTGCTTGAGGACGCAAAGACTGCCGAAGCCTCAATGCAGCCCAAGGCGCGTTTTGGCTTTTCGGCGTTTGGGCCGGTGCGCGTGCGCGCCGTGGCTGCCGACGGACAGACCAGCGACTGGGTTCCGCTGGGCACGCTGGTGCGCGTTCCCGGCTTCAAGGAGTTGCGCTGCCCACGCTCGACGACCAAGCCCTGCACGCTTTCGGGCACAAATTTATTTCTGGCGTCCGCGGTAGCGGCTACGCCGCAGTTCGACTCCGCGACGCAGATTCCGCCGGAGTTTACCGGAACGGAGCTGGTGGTCCCGCATCCGGCCGCGAATGGCGAACTGTATGTGAAGCTGCGCGACGACCCGTCCACGGTGCAGACACTGGCGCTGCCGATCACGCCCATCACGCCGGCCGAAAAGAAGGCAGAGCTGCCGGCAACCGAGCCTGCGCCGCCGGTGCCAACGCCTGCGCCAGCAGCGGGATCTGCGAATGCGCCGGACAACAACGCGCCTTCCACACCGCCGGCCGCAGAGCCGGGAACCAGCGGGTCTGGTCCAGAGAAAGCTTCTCCACCACCGCCTGACACGACTCCGCCGCAAAGCAACACAAATTCGCCCAACTCAACTTCGCCCGACGCGCCTTCACCCAAGGCCGCGTCGCCGGACGATAACACGCCTGTGAGCACGCCCACGATGCCGGCAAAGCAGCCGACCACCGCGCCGGCTGCCTCGCCAGCGAGCTAAGCGTGCAGGCCGTGGTGTGATGAAGGTCGCATTTGTTGTCGTTGTCATCGCAATCATTGCCGCCCTGGTCTACGCCGACCGCAAATGGCGGCAGTGGATTGCGGCGCGCCGGCATGAGCGCGAGGACGATGCGCACCGCACGCGCTGAACGCGGATCACTGATCGCTGATAAACTGGATACTGCCGCTTTGTGCGGCAATTAGCTCTTTTTGCTCGGCAATTGGCTATTTTGCTCGCTCTTCTTAGCCGACCACGCGGCCAGCGCTGCGCCGAAAATCCGGAAAAGGAATTGTTTTTGTGAGCCAGACGATACGCAATATCGCCATCATCGCCCATGTAGATCACGGCAAGACTACGCTTGTGGACGCGCTTCTGCGCCAGGCCGGCACCTTCCGCGCCAACGAGCAGGTGGCCGAGCGGGTGATGGACTCCAATGAATTGGAACGCGAGCGCGGCATTACCATCCTCGCCAAGAACACGGCCATCAACTATGGAGGCGGCAAGATCAACATCGTCGACACGCCCGGCCACGCCGATTTTGGCGGCGAAGT
>JASIJW010000509.1:0-5866 GCA_030050035.1 Acidobacteriaceae bacterium
AAGGCGAAGTACGGCGGCATGGATGTGAGCGAGGCGCAGGAAGCCAGGCAACTGCGGGATGAGAACACGCGGCTGCGGAAGCTAGTGGCCGATCTGAGCCTGGACGAGGAAGCCCTTCAGTCGGTGATTCGAAAAAATCTATGGTCCACCACCGATAATACCGACATCGATTCCATACAGGAGACCGCCTAGACCGGCCACCAGCTGAAGAGTGCCGTTATAGAGACGCACATTGGCCGGCACAACCAGGTCAGAGATGGTGAACGCTCCTGTTCCGTTCATTCAATCGCCGTCCTTCTGATTGCCAGAGAGCTCTCTGCATTCATGATTGCGCATGTTACAGTTGATGCAATAATATATTTTTCTTTTATTTTCTTTTATATTTTATTGTATCTTAACAGAGGGGCATATCTACTGCGCAATCCCGAGTGTACAAGCGGCAAGGATCCTGCATTTTCTGCGCCGGATAACTAAACTGCGAGCCGATCGAATGGAGCCAAGATGAATCCTGGAGCAAATACATTACGTGAAATATACGGTCAACCAGAAGCCTGGAACTGCTGTTTGCGGATGCTGGACGAGTGCGACCTCAGCCAGCTTGTTGGCAGCAGGCATCCCCGCTCCACTGAATGGCTCTTCGTTGGATGCGGCACCAGCTATTACTTGGCTCAGGCTGCAGCAGCGTCCTTCGTGGCTTTGACGGGCTTTCCAGCGCGCGCCGTTCCGGCCTCAGAAATTCTTCTCTTCCCCTATTTGGTGATTCCTACGACAAGCGCCGCGATTTTTGCGGTACTGATCTCGCGGTCAGGACGCACTTCTGAGATTCTGGAGACGGCTGAGGCGCTCAAACGCCGCAACATCGAATTTATGGCTATCACTTGCGACGGCAATGAACTGGCAGAGATCTCCAGCCGTACACTGCGGTTACCGGTCACAGAAGAAAGCACGGTCATGACCTCCTCCTTCACGTCCATGCTGATGGCCTTGCAGTATATCGCTGCACGCCTGGGTGGTAGCGATGGGTTCATCGATGAGCTGCATGCTCTGCCTGCGGCCCTGACTAGCCTGCTTCCCATCTACGGTCCGCAGTTGGAAAGGTTTGCCGAACGCTCTTTTGACGATGTGGCCTTTCTGGCACAAGGAGCGCTCTATCCGCTCGCATCCGAAACCGCGCTCAAAGTCATGGAATCTTCCTCTAGCTATGCGCAGTTCTTTCACACAATGGAATTTCGCCATGGTCCGAAGTCGATTGTTTCAGAAAAGGTTCTGGTTGGCGCACTGCTCTCTGAAGCGGGTTATGCGGAGGAAAGTGCAGTATTGCTTGAAATGAAGAGTCAGGGAGGCTGCACTCTCGCTATTGCCAACCGCATCTCACCCGAGGTGCGCTCCTCGGCGGATTTGGCAATTGAACTTGATCTTTCTATGCCGGAGCTGGCTCGCCTTGTGATCTTCGTCGTATGGGGTCAATTGCTCGGCAGTTATATCGGACTCCGTAAAGGTCTCAATCCCGATTCCCCGCGCAATCTAACCCGTGTTGTTACCCTGGCAGGATAGTTCAAATGCAAAGTCTTTTCGATATTACGATCGCTGGAGAGATCAATCTCGATCTCATTCTTTACGGATTGCCGGAAGCCATGCCGCAAGAGCGCGAACTGCTGGCCAGTGATTTTCGCCTCACGCTGGGAAGTTCGTCGGCCATTCTGGCGCACAATCTGGCCGTCCTTGGCCTTTCAGTGGGCTTCATCACTCGCCTGGGCGACGATCCGTTGGGCGCCATTGCAATGGATCGCCTTTCGGAAGGCGGTGTCGATTTGAGCCGCGCCAAGCGGATCTCCGGTGGATCGTCCACCGGTGTGACGGTGCTTCTTCCGCATGAGGGCAAGCGTCACATTCTTACTTACCCCGGAACAATGTTCGAGATGTCCGCCGAAGACCTTGATTTCGCTTACCTGTCTTCGAGCCGTCATTTCCATCTCTCCTCGCTGTTTCTTCACAAGACTCTGCAACCGCAGCTTCCGGGCATGTTCCGGCAATTCAAATCCGCAGGGCTGACACTTTCACTCGACACCAATGACGATCCTGACGCGCGCTGGGGCGCCCCACTCGACGAACTGCTGGGCCTGGTTGACATTTTCCTGCCGAATCACGAGGAAGCCTGCTGCATCACAGGAACGTCCGATGTCGAGAGCGCAATCGGGGCGCTGGCCAAACGCATTCCGCTGGTTGCGGTTAAGTGCGGAAAGCACGGTGCAATCGTACAAAGAGGAGATCGGCGCTGGCTGGTTCCGGCGGAACCAGTTACACCAGTCGATACGATCGGAGCGGGAGACAGCTTTAACGCCGGATTCCTGGCTGCCTACCTGCGCGGCGAATCGCCCGAGGAGTGCGCGGTCTTCGGTAGCCGCACGGCGGCACTATCAACGCTACGCCCCGGAGGCACCGAGGCTTTTCGCGACCGCGCATTGCTACAGAGCTTCCTGCCGGCCGAGCAGCAAGGCAGTATTTGTTCCGCATGACCGACTATTCATGCCTGAAGGAGGCTGTTCTGAAGAACGGCCTCCTTCACGTATTGATCTTGCCGCATTTAGGTGCCTGAAATGCCGGTCAAAGGAAGGCCGCTTCAATGTGACGACGTTCAGGTGGTTGCGTGGGCACCTCGGTGCCAAGCACATACACCGGCTTGCGGTCGCCGCACGCTTGTTCGGCGGCCGCGCACAGCATAGCGGCGCGATTCGCTATTTTCTCGTCGGTCAACGGCCCCTGCTCGTCCCCGCAGGCCATGCTGGCATCCAGGTGAATCTTGCTGAACCCAGCTTGCGCATAGGCAACAACCATCCGCTCCGCCTCGCGCATCGCCTCAGCCGCCGGTTCCTGCTGCCACGGATTCGGGCCGAGATGATCTCCGCCCAGCATCAGCCGCTCTGTGCTGAAGCCCGTGCTACGCGCAATGTCTTCCACAAGCCGACGAAAGTCCGTCGGCGTCATGCCTGTATAACCGCCGAGATGGTTCACCTGATTACATGTGGCCTCAATCAGCAGCGGCGACTCATCGGCGATGGCCTACTCCATGGCCGCTTCCAACACCCACGGATGCGCTGAACACACGGAATAGATTCCTCGTGGCGTTCCCTTATGCCAAGCTGCCACGAGTTGCTTTAGATAATCCGGCACGCCTCTCCTCCCGATTGCGTTCGTATTTATTTGTGGATGGGTGCAGCATCCAGGGTCAGAACCTCAAACGGCTTCAGGATAATCCTGCGCGCACTTCCGGCACGCAACGTGATGGCCGGCGCACTTTTATCTGCCGCCCACGGGCTGTGCGCCCGATAACGTTGCGGAGCGGCCGCCGGCAACTCAAAGGCTTTCCCCACATCAAGCAAAAACTCTTGCTCATGGTCAGCCGGATTTCGCAGCGTCACGATTCCCTTTGCCAGCGACCACGAAGCCCAGCCATAGACCTCCAGCTTGGCGGGATCGCCACCAATCCAATGTGTATCCTTGAGGACCGCCGCATTGCGGCGCGACCATCTGGCCGACTCCGCAAGCACGTCCCAATCCTGAGCGGAGAGCAGAGACGGCGTAAGGTACATCTCCTGCAACTGAGTTCCGGAACCGAAGAAGCTGTGCACCTCATCTGGGAAATCATTATCAGGATCAGTGCTGAGATGCTCAGCCTTCTGTGCGAAGATCATCCCGTGAAGCATCAGCGAATTGAGAGGAAATAAAGGCCCACCCTCAACAATGTCGCGATAGGTCATCTGGTCGCGGTAGGTTATCCATTTTTGCCGCCAGCTTCCAACGCCAGAAAAATCGTGGTCGCCTCCGCCTCGCCAGATCGAATCTGCGTAGCGCAGCCAGAACGGCGAAGGCCACGTGCCGGTGGTGAGATTGATAAATACGTTCGGTTCATGCTCGCGCAAGCGACCAATCAGATGAATCGCCGCTGAAAAGTCGCTATCGAAGATGCTCCTCGGAAACACCTGGCTCGCATTTCCCGTCCCGTCAAACTTGAACTGGTTCACGCCATATTGCGTGATCATGTCGAGGCAGGTTTTCTCGAACAGGTTGTAGTATTTCGGCGCTGACAGTGCAAAGCCGCCCTTCACCGTTTCGTAGCCAGCGGCCTTGCCCGCAGCAATCCTCTGCTTCCTGGCTTGCAGGTATCCTCCCCAGGGTGAAAGCCACACGCCGATTCCGAATTCATACCGCGACGCCGCTTCGCGAATCTTTGTCAGCCCATTCGGCAACTCCGGGTTGAATTTCCAGAGTGTGTGCGGATCATCCCAGCCGTCGTCGAGCAGAAACGAATCCATCTTGACTTCGCGCTGGCGGACTAGTTCCTCTCCAAACGCGCGCACACGGTCCAATACTCCGGCTTCCGCAAAGCGCTCGCCGTAGCCCAAGTCATACCAAGAGTTGTAGTGCAGAAAAGTACGGTAGGGATGCGCTCTTTCGTATTCAAGATAGGCAAGGAAATCCCGACGCATCTGTCCCGGCGCCGCCACGCCGATCACCGAGGAATAGGTAATCGAGTTACCCTTCTCCAGTGGGAGAATCCTGGTCAAAATCGAGGTTGTAAGCCCGGCCTTTACGGCACTGATGGCAAGCGGAGATTCAAACCCAAAGAAAAAATCCCCTTCCGCCAGAGGCGAACCTGCTACCCTGCCCACCACTTGGGCCCTCGGTGCAGCAAAGTCAAACATCCTCACTTCAGCTATGTCCGCTGGACGGCTTATAGCCTTGAGCGTCACCTCCTGGCGCAGGTAATTGGTACCAGTGCGCAGGATTGCGCACCAATGGGCGGTCAGTGCTCCGCCGTCCGCAGTCAGATTTGCACAGATCTGACGTCCCGCCATCCGGGCCGCCGCGCGCGCTGATTCGGGGTCGATCGGCGCCGGACCCTCCACGGGCGGTCCCTCCAACGTCATCTGCGAAGCAGGCACAAGATGCCCATCGCGAAACTTCAGGGTGAATGCCTCGCCCGGCTCCAGCATTTCTCCGCTTTGCCGATCGGCGATCCCTGCAACTTTTATGCTGCCGTTACGCACGGCAAACTGGGCACTGAGAACGCTGTCTCGCAGCTCGTAATCGGCCTTCCCTGGTTTTGTCTCGGCCCGTGCAATGGTCGTGCCGGCTACTCCCAGAAAACATGCAAGAGCCAGGAACTTCGTCGCAGACCCCAGTCCCGCTGTCGATCGCATTCGCGCGAATCTCCTTATCGTCTGGCATAAGTTTACATAAAACAAAAAGAAACACAATTAAAAGGTTGAAATGGAAATACTCATTGGCTACACTAAGCCTTGTTTTGCATTGCAAGTGTTTGCATCTACACTCCAACAGCGAGCGGCAACCTCAGCACGTTCGCAGGACACACCTTCTCTGGTTTTTGCCGTTATCGGCGAGAATGGAGCCATTGTGCCGGACCCGAATTCGAATCATGAGGATAGGTTTGTAGCCATGGTCAATGCCCGGGCCGAGGTCAATCTTCGCCTGAGCGATTTTGCCCCGCGTACGGAACTGAAGGTGGCGGCACACACCATTTCACTGCCCCGCTTTCCGGTTATCGACTACCACAACTATCTCGGCTCCATCGATCCGGAAGATGCTCTGCGCGTCATGGATAGCTGCGGCGTGGAGAAACTGATCAATATCACCATGCAGGTCGGTCAAACGGCCCTCGACATCTTTCACCGCTTTCATCGGGGCCGTGCCCGATCGCTTTTTCTCCTATGGCTGGATGGACTGGTCTGGCATTGAGCGCTCTGACTTCACGCAGATCTCGCTCGACCGCTTGGAACGCCTCGTCGAGCACGGCGCACGCGGCATTAAAGGATCTGGGGCTCAGCGTTCGCGATAGCTCCGGCGA
>JASIJW010000510.1:0-5660 GCA_030050035.1 Acidobacteriaceae bacterium
CACAACTCCCCTCACGTCTATTTGCCGTTCGATCTTCCTGCCGTTCTCGAGACGAATATGTAAGAGCACAACCCAGTCACCGGGCATGTTGAAGTCGAGGTGGGTCTGATAGCTGCCTGGGGTCGTCTCACTGGCATCTCCAAAGACGGGAGCCATACCGGGATGAGACATATCCCCTTCCACATTAACCTGAGCGTTAGAAATCGGAATCCCTGATGGCTCTGCCAGCTGGATCGTAATTGAAGAATTACCCTGCCGAACAGGCTGTGGCATTATCTTCAGGTGGACGGAAACGTCCTGGTTCGGCGCTGTTGATTTATGACAGGCTGTAAGGTTAGCCGCGGAAAGGCAGGCAAAGACAAGGAACGCGCCATAGCACACCGGAACGGCTATACCACCGCTCCAGTGAACAAGCCTTCTCATTAGATTGATACCTCGATACAGCTAGCATATGCGTGGATATCAGGCGATGCTGGCCTCTTCCTCGGTTTCGGTATTGTGCCAGGAACAGGTGCAAGTTGCCCGGGGCGTCTCTCCTTCTAGAGGGAACATGTGATAGTACATGCCAACCACCATCGGGATGAAAACAATGGTGTTGTAGAAAAGATGGAGTTGTACGCGAGGAATCAGCAATTGCAGCACGCTGAAGGGCACCGGCTTGCCCCAGAAGTTGTGGTGCGTGATGGCCTGAGTGAGGAGCAGCAAGTGCTCGATGTGATGCCAGAACTGAATCCAGAATGCGATCATCCACCACACGTAGCTCCGGCCAGTGAAGCCCTTCCGTAAGACCCACAGGCCGATCAGCATGACCACTGCGTATCCATAATGCAGCCATTCAGACCGGATCAGCCACGGATACCAGAGTCCCAGGATGCCGTTCGCCTTGGGCGCCGGCCAACCCATTACCCAGATCTGATAGGCCTGGGCTAGGTGCTCACCCCAGTGCCCCAGCACAATGACCATAAACAGTTGTAATGCTCGTTCATGCCATTGAGTATTGAGCTTCTCATAAAAGCTTGGGCGGGAAACCCCCATCATATCGGCGTGCGCAATACTTGAGGTGGCCATCCGTTTTCTCCCCTTCTTGCGTTGAGTTCTGAATAGGAATCCAAGTGTAATCAATACGCTTCCATGAAGTCTTCATTGGAAAGTTGGATGAATAGCTCCATCTTTTGATGGACACCTAGGAGCCCCGAAGAACTAGGAGACCCGAAGAAGTTGTAGAAAAAATGCGCGCGCATACTTTGCCCGAGATACCGGTGCGGCCTCGATGGCTGCAGCCATTGCCGTGCTTCAGGTTGACAGCCGTTATACCTATATTGCTGCCTGAATTGCCGGAAAACCTGCGCAACAGTAAGGACATCTTCATCGAAAGTTCGATCTGAACACCCATCTTAAGATGGTTGTTAGCCCGGACGGTACCCAGATAAAGTGATTGGCACGATTCTCTTCCGAGATGGACGATGACGCAAGCGAGGACGTAACCGTCAATCGCAAAGTCTCGCCCCGTTTTTCTGTAGCCGGTCTCCAGCTTCAAGACAAAGGATCATTGAATGAAATTGATCGTGCGCACGTTAATTCTTTTTGCCCTGGCCATGTGGATTGGTGGAGTTCTGTTCTTTCCAATAGTTGTTTCTGAGGTCCTCCGCTCAGGCGCAAACCCGCACATCACAGGCACAATCATCGGAAGAGGTTTCCATGATTTGCATTATGAAGGGATCTGGGTAGGGATCGCCTTTTTGATTCTGCTTTACGCGGCCCATAAATTCAGGGCGCTTCCACGCAGCGTGCTTCCACTGACCGTGGTTGCGGTCGGTCTGCTGGTGCTGACCGGGTTTTCACAGTTCTGGATCGCACCTCGGATAGAACACGCCCGCTTGGCGGCAGAAGGCGCGGTCCGCAATGCTCCTCCAAATGACCCAAACCAGGAGCCCCTCCAGAAACTGCGCTATGCTTCAGAGATGTTGGAAATAGCGCTTGCTGTTGGCGGAATCACCTTGATGGCCTTGCTTGCCTGGAATTTTCCAGCCGAACCTCGCACTCAGTACTCTGCCAGCAGCAAAGAGTACGGTACCGATGCCGGCGCTATCCATTGCCTTCAACCAACACACGAGAAAAGCTAAAAGAGAAACAAAGCTTCAAATTGCAGTTGGTCTGCTTCGCTCGGCGGAGACTGCGTTGCAACCTGCTTCAATTTGGAAAAGTCATCGCGTGCGAATTATCTGCCCGCTCTGAACCTCTAGGAAGCCGATCCACCCATTCAGGACACCATGCGGATGCCAACGGCTTGCTCGTTGTTTCCGCAGTCGAAGTTATGATAGCCGCCCGTCGGGCCCGATCCCGGCGCGCGATACGGGACTTACCCCAATGTCCAAGTTGGCGCCATGGTCTTGCTTTCGGAACTTGTCTCCGATCTACTCCTTAGAAGGCGAACTTAATCGCGCCCTGCAGAATACGAGGCGATGCTGCGCTGATTACATTGCCAAAAGTCGAGCTGCCGATATTGCCGTCGACAGCCTGCGGGCCAAAGAACTGGGTATGGTTGAAGACGTTGAATGCCTCCACGCGGAACAGCAAACTTTTCGTGTCCGTGAAACGTAGCGTTCTGGCGATCGACGTATCGTAGTTGTCCTGCCCAGGACCGTAGAAGAAGCGCCGCTTCGAGGTGCCCGGGCTTCCCAGCGCATTCATGCTGAACGCCGCCGTGTTGAAGTAGCTGTTTCCGTTGTTGCGCGGATTCGTGCTCAGTTCGAGCGGACCGCCGTCATAGTCGGGCTCGTCGATGCTTGAGTTGTTCACTCCATTCGGATTGGTCCCGATCAGTGAGTTGTCGCCGTTATTGATCATCGTGACTGGGAAGCCAGTCGAGAAATGGGTGATACCTGAAAGCGACCAGCCTTTGGTCAGGCGGGTGGGACGGAAAAGCTGATCGAAAGGCAACTGATAATCGTAGCTGACGACAAAGTTTTGCTTAATGTCGTAGGAAGAGATGGCGTAGCTCAGCGCAGGATTGAACGGATTGACCTCTTCGCCAATATTCGACGAAAGGTCGAGTGATTTGCCGTAGGTGTAGGAGGCATCGAACTCAAGCCTGCCAGAGGTGTGCCGCGCGCTAAGCTCAAGCGCGTTGTAGTTGGCGCGGCCGATGTTCGATTGGAGTGCATTGCTTCCGAAGTTGGGGCCGAGCTGTTGACGGGTTCCGTTCACACTGCCGCCTGCGGCCGGATAGTAGACCGTATCTTCGCCGTAAGGCCCGCAGGTCAGCGTTCCGAAGATCACATCGCTTGGCTGGCTGAGGCTAAGGCAGAGAGCAGGATTCCCTGGATTTTCTGCAATCAACACGCGCTCACGGTGTGTGGAAGAGCCGATATAGGTCGCGTCGAGGACGGTCTTCGGTCCGGCTTGGCGCTCGATCGAAAGCGACCACTCCTCGGTGTATGGCGTGTGGTTGTGGCTGTCATATCCTGGGATGCCGCTGATTGGCTCGTAGGTCGGCCAATCGATATCTGCATCAGGATGACTCCGTGATGAGTCGAGCGGCGCAAATTTGTACGGGAAGGGTTGGCCGTTGTTGGCCCCGTCTGCCGCGCCGATGAAGGGTGTTGCAAAAAGCGGGGGCTCCGGGCTTGAGTAGGTCGTTCCATAAGGAGCATTGGCCGCCAGCACTCCAACCGAAGTGGCGTCGATGGCCGTGTAGAAATCGCCGTAACTGGCGCGAATGCTGGTTGTGCCCGGCGATCCGAGGATTCTTCCGAGAACCGTGCCAGCCGAGCGTTGAGGAGACCAGGCCACTCCGACGCGCGGCGAGAAGTTCAGCTCATCAATGGGAGATAACGTGTTGGGTATGCCCGGATCGCCGGGATAGAGGATGCCCGGAGGCGCGCCGGGGAAGACCACCGACTGCGCACCCGGCACAAAGGTTGAAATCTGGTTATACTTTTCCGACCATGGAGCGATACGGTCCCAGCGGAGACCGTAGTTGAGCGTCAAGGTTCGGAGCGCACGCCAACTGTCCTGCGCAAAGAGGCCGGCATATTTGTTGCGATCGTAGAACGGATTGAGCTGGCTCTGGTTGTACTGGCTGGGCACGCCGATCAGGAAATCGGCAAAGTCGATGCCGGTTTCCTGCCCAGCAAAGACGAAGCTGCCATTGAACTGCGCGATGGGAGCAGCATTCACCTGGTCGGCATGGAACTCCGCGCCGAATTTCATGGTGTGGTTGCCCAGCACCTTCGAGAAGTTATCCGATACCTGGTAGGTGTTGTTCGCCTGAATGAGCTGGTTGGCTGCGGCGCCCGTGGAGTAGGCATTGAAGTTGAGGTTTTCGACGCTTTGCCCTTTGGGATCGAGAGCCACGATGCTGTCTGTTCCGTCTGCGTTGACAAATCCTTGCGATGCGAGGCTGACGCCGCGGCCACCGATCGGCTGGCCCAGGTTCGTGTTGTCACGCATAAAGCTCAGATGGAACTCGTTCACCATTGTTGCGCCGAAGGTCTTCGTGTCTCCCAGCGAGACTAGCTGCGCGCGCCCTGCAGTGCCCGCCGAGAAGCCGGGAACGCTGGCGCCGCTCTGCGCAACAGGATAGGGATTGACGAGGTAGAAGTCGTCGATAAAGTAATAGCCCGAGATCAGCCCCCAGCGCGTGTTCCAGTCGATGCGCGAGCCGGCCTTGTCATCGCGCACCGTCTGGTTATAAGAGGACGTAGCGAAGGTTCCCTGCGCCGTATTCGGGGCTGGGATGTATTGCAACATCCTCTGCGCCGGAACGGACCATGCACTCTGCGGAATCATCGCATTGGGAAAGACGCAGGTGGAAGATGAGGTGCATCCAGGCAGATAGTACGGCTCGCCTGCCACGACCTGGTATCCAAGCTTTTGCGTCAGGATGTTCGCGAAATAGGGTCCGCTCACAAGGCCACTCAACTGGTTACCGGAGGTTCCGGTGGTGAAATCGGAAAGATTGCCGGTCCGGTCGGCATTGGATGGCACGGCGATGTTGCCCGTATCGATTCCCTGCGTCTGTCGCGTTCCCTGATAGTCAAGGAAGAAAAAGAGCTTGTTGCGCCTGATCGGGCCGCCGTAGGTCCCGCCGAATTGGTTTTGCCGGAAGGCGCCGCGCGTTGGCGAGAAGTAATTGCGCGCATCGAGATCAGTGTTGCGCAGGAACTCGAAGGTGCTGCCATGAAATGCGTTGGTTCCAGATTTTGTGACGACACTGATCTGGCCGCCGCTATACTCGCCATACTCCGCGTCAAAATTGCTGGTGATGATGCGGAATTCGGCGATCGAATCGAGGTCGGGAATCACCGCCGTACCGGCATTGACGTCTTCTTCCACATCGCTGCCGTTCACGCCGAAATAGTTCGCCATTTCGCGCTGCCCATTCACGGAAAGGCTGCCGGGATTGAGCGTGCCCGAGGGATTTAAAGTCGTCGCGCCGACATCCTGCACAGTCGTGTCGGTAATGGCCGTTTCTGGTGTGACGCCCGGCTGGAGAGACAGCAGATCTGTATAGCTGCGGCCATTAAGAGGCACAGCGGCCATTTGCCGCCCAGTAATGACCTGGCCCAGTTGCGTGCTGGTGGTTTCGACATGGAGCGTGTTGTCCGTGACTGTCACGCTTTGGGAGACGTCTCCAACTTGGAGGACTACATTGAGCG
>JASIJW010000511.1:0-7582 GCA_030050035.1 Acidobacteriaceae bacterium
ATCTTCGGCCCCTGCAGGTCGGCCAGGATGCACAGCGGCTTGCGCTCCGCGCGGCTCACCCGCCGCACCATCTGGATCAACTCAAGCTTTTCTTCATAGGCGCCATGGGAAAAATTCAGCCGGACCACATCCACGCCGGCGCGCACCAGCTCGCGAAACACCGGTTCGGAACTCGATGCCGGGCCCAGCGTAGCGACAATTTTGGCCCGGCGGCGCGACAGCGATTCGGTGAGGTTTAGATCAGGAAACATGCACACGCTCTCCGCGCCGCTTCCCAGCGGCTGAAATTTTTTTCATTGGGATCAAATGGGGCAAGGCGGCTCTTTTTGCAAGGCTACTCTACAAGGCTGCTCTATTTGATTGTAAATCGAAGAGGGGTTCCATGGAGAGAGCGCCGCATGTGTTGAGCTTCTCAGTCCACGAAAAATCCTGGTCTCAACTCAGACAAAGAAAAAATTAATAAAGAAGCAAAAATATCGCGTCTCGTACCGACCGCAGTTAAACTACTGCATTACAGGCAATAACAGCAGGGAAACGAGCGCAACCTCAACAAATTGCGCCCGCAATGGCAATCAGGACTAGCTGAACAAATCCTTCATCCGCTCAATCAACCCCGGCGAAGTTGGCTTGTTCTCCACGCTCAGGCTTTCGCCAAGCTCGGCAACCAGCTCGCGTTGTGCGCGGCTCAGCTTGCGCGGAATCTGCACAACCACCTTCACCACCAGGTCGCCCTGGCCCTTTTGGTTCAGGTGCGGCACTCCGCGGCCGCGAATACGCAGCTCGCGTCCGCTCTGCGTTCCTTCTGGAACCTTGATGCTCACCGGCCCGTCGATGCCCGCTATCTCGAACTCGTCGCCGAGCGCCGCCTGCGGAAAGCTGATCGGCACCACGCAGTGCAGGTCATAGCCCTCGCGCTCAAAGAAGTCGTGCCGCCGGATCGAAAGCACCACATACAAGTCGCCCTTCGGTCCGCCCGCGCGCCCCGCGTCGCCTTCGCCCCCGTAGCGGATCCGCGTTCCCTCTTCCACGCCCGGCGGCACTTTCACTTTCAGCTTCACCTCGGCAGTCGTGCGCCCTTCGCCGCGGCAACTTCCGCAGGGGTCGCCCACCACCTGGCCCGTGCCGCTGCACGCCGCGCACGTCCGCGCCACGGAAAAGAATCCCTGCTGATAGCGGATCTGCCCGCGCCCGCCGCAGTGGCTGCAGATGCTCGGTCCGCGGCCCGATGCGCTCCCTGATCCGCCGCAGGTTGTGCACACCTCCAGCCGCCGCAATTTCACTTCGGTCTCGGAGCCAAAGATCGCATCTTCAAAATCAATCGTCAGGTCAAAGCGCAGATCGTCGCCGCGCTGCTGCCGCGATGGCCGCCCGCGCCCGCCCATTGAGAACATTTCGCCGAACAGATCGCCAAAGATGTCTCCAATGTCCACGCCGCCGGCAAATGGATTGCCCGCAAAACCGCCGCCCACGCCCGCATGGCCGTAGCGATCGTACGCGGCGCGTTTATCCACGTCGCTCAATACCTGGTAGGCTTCGCTGGCCTGCTTGAATTTTTCCTCAGCCGCGTGGTCGCCCGGGTTCCGGTCAGGATGATACTTGAGCGCCTGCCTGCGATAGGCGCTCTTCAGCTCCTGCTCGGAGCAGTCCCGCGAAACGCCGAGTACCTCGTAGTAATCTGCTTTGCTCACTCTAGTATTAGATACCATCAAATCCCTGAAGATCTTTCTGCCCAAAGGCCAGGAATCTCCGGCCTTGTTCCTTGTTCCTTAATCCCTGTTCCCTGCCTTACTCATTCACCTGCTTCGGATTATGCGCCACCCGCACCAGCGCCGGCCGCAGCAGGCGGTCCCGCAGCTTGTACCCGCGCCGCACTTCCTCGGCTACAAAGTGATCGGGGATATCCGTCCGCTCCACCGTGCCCAGCGCTTCGTGCACCCGCGGGTCGAACTCCTGGCCCACCGCAGGCACCGGGGTCACCTGCATCTTGTTCAGGATCTCCTCCATCTGCTTGACGATCAGATCCACGCCCGAGCGCAACTGCTCGGCCGAGCCCGTCGCCTTGAGCGCCAGTTCGAAGTTGTCCACCACAGGCAAAAACTGTTCAATCACGTTGCCGGTAGTGAAATCGCGAAAATCCGACTTCTCGCGCTCAGCACGCTTGCGCGCGTTATCGAACTCGGCCTGCAATCGCGCCAGCCGGTCGCGCAACTGGTCGCGCTCTGCTGTCAGCTTCTCGATTTCCGCCCGCTCCGCGGCCACCGCAGGCTGCGCAGTGTCGCCAGCAGCTGCCTCCGCGTTTCCAGGTTCCGGAATCGAATCATTCTCCGGCGGCGGCAGTTCCGTGGAAGGGTCAAGACCCCGCTCCGCGTCCCCCGCGCGCTCCTCTTGAGCCATCTGTTCTTTTTCCATCACCGTCGACTTTGTCTTCTGCTCTGACATGGTTCTGCGTTTTCTCCAAGGCATCTGGTGCGCCTGCTTTCAAGATTTCGCGATGAGCCCGAGTCGTTGGCACGTTGCGGAAGTGGGCTCCGTCAGCCCTGTGCGGCGATGAGCTATTCGATCTCCGCATCCAAAGCGCGTTCCGAAAGGATGCGCTCGGAAAGACGTGCAATATAGCTGACTGCCTGGATCATCTCCTGATATTGGATGCGAGTGGGTGCAATCACGGCGACCGTTCCCAGGTTCGCGCCCCCGGCCCGCGCTGGCGCGCCAATCAGCACCAGGTCCTGCATGGCCGGCGAGGTCTCATCCAACCCCACCACCACGCGCACCTCCTGCTGCCGGCCGTCCACGTAGGCATTCAGCAGCTCCACCAGCCGCTGCTTGGTCTCGAGCGCCAGCAGCATCTGCCGCAGCCGCTCCCGATCCTGCCCCACCGAAATCAAATTCGCAATCCCATCCACAAAAATGGCCGGCATCGCTTCGCCGCCCGCCAGCGCGCCCTTGCTGCACAGCTCCTCGACCGACGCCAGCAGTTGCTGGTACGCCTCGCGCTCCGCCTCGATACGCCGCGCCACTTCGCTGCGGATCCGCTCGATCGGCCAGCCGCGGAAGTTCTCGTTCAGGTAACGAGCCGCCGCTTCCAGTTCCATGTGCGTCATGTCGCGGCCGACTGTCAGCGCCCGGTCCTGCACTGCGCCCGACTGCGTAACCAGCACGGCCAGCACCTTGCCCGTCGCCAGCCGCGAAAAATGTATGTGCTCCAGCACCTGCCCCGCCGTGGTGCTGGCCAGCGCCACGCCCAGTCCGCTCGAGATCAGCGCCAGCACGTGCGAGGTGCGCTCCAGGTACTCGCTCGTCGAGGCGACGCCGCTGAAGCTGTCCTCGATCTGTCCACGCCGCGCCGCGCTCAACTGCAATGCCTCAGGCGCCGCGCCCGCCGCCATGCGCCCGCTCAGCGTAAGCTGTTCCACGTAATAACGGAAAGCCGCCGCCGTCGGCACGCGACCCGCAGAAGTATGTGGCTGTTCCAGCAGTCCCGCCTCACCCAGTGCAGCCATCACGTTGCGCACCGTCGCCGAGCTCAAACCTTCGCGGTTCTCAAAAAAATGCGCAACCGCCTGCGATGCCACCGGCTCGCCGGTTGCGATGTAAAGTTCGATGATGGCCGTCAGCACCAGCCGCTCGCGCGGGCTGATGCGCATCTCTGGCATCGCTCCTGCTCCCTGCTCCTGCCCTTTGGACCCACCATAGCCCAGGCCACGCCGGCCGGCAGCGCCCTGGCTTCTCGATCCAGCCTAAGCCTTTTACCAGCAATTACTTCCACCGAAGCTCGGGCGGACTTCTTCTCCTTCAATGCTAGGGAAATATCGCCTCCCAGTCAAGGTAAGCCCCTCACATCGTTGCGGTAATAAGCCGATGAATCATTCAACCGCCTGGAGGCAACCGAAGCCCCTGTTCCCGCGCTCTGAATCAGTCATCGAGGAGAAGTTTCTTTCCGGCAACTGAACGGAGGTGGACATGGCAAAGAAACGATCGAGCCTGGCCAACCCCACGCTGATCAAACCTGTCCACAAATCCGACGGATCCTTCCAGGTGATCGCAGAAACGCCCAAAGGCTCCCGCAACAAGTTTGCCTTCGACGCCAAGCAGAAGATTTTCATCCTCAAAGCCGTCCTGCCGGCCGGCATGACCTTTCCATACGATTTTGGCTTTCTGCCGCAGACCAAAGCCGCAGACGGCAACCCTTTAGACGTTTTGCTGCTGATGGATGAATCCGCTGCGCCCGGCATTGCCGTCCGCTCGCGCCTTATCGGCGTCATCGAAGGCGAACAGCTCGATCACGGCAAGAAGGTCCACAACGACCATCTCCTCGCCGTCGCCGAAGCCAGTCATCTCTACGCGAATATCCGCGACCTCGATGACCTTCCCGGCCAGCTCATCCGCGAGCTCGAAGATTTTTTCGTGAACTACCACCGGCTGGAAGGCAAGCAATACAAGCTGGTAAGCTGCAAGGGCGCACAGACCGCTCTACACCTGGTCGAAAGGCTCCGCAGAGGAGCCTGAAGCTGCGCGTAGCCAACAAGGCCGGCTATTTTATTTGAGCCGGCTGCACCGCGTCCGGCGGCTGGTTGTAATAGCCCGTATTGGTTCGCGCCGTCAGCCCCGGCTTATCTACCTTCACCTTCAGCGCATGGTACTCGTCGGGCCCGTCGGCCTGCGGCGGATTGAACCCGATCGCGTAGTACGCGCCCGCATCCTGCACGCACTTCTCAATCTCGCTGGCCAGGTCGTTGCTCGGCGGCAACACCTGCCCGCCGCTCTCCACGGCCAGCACCTTCAAATTCAAATCGGGCAGATACGCCTGTTGAGCCTTCTTGACCCCCTTCGTATATCCCTGGTACAGGTACGTAAACGAGTCGGGCATTCCCTGCGATACGCTGCATAGCTCAATCTGCGCTTCGCGAAGCACTGTCGACAACCCCACAATGTTCTTGAACAGGCCCTGCTGCTGTTTCCAGGTCACCTGCATGTTGGGGCTGTCCAGCAACGGCCAACCCGACCCGATCCACACAATCAGCTTTCGTCCCGGATTCCGCGCCTCAATCCGCGCAACCCGATCGATCGTCTGCACCGACATCTCGAACCGCTCAATGGCTCCCCACGCTCCCGCCGAGCGGCTCAGTGAGCGCAGTCGCCCCTCGGTCGCATCCAGTTGCGCGGCCAGGGCGTTGCCATCCGTCATCTCTACTGGCTGGTCCTCCTGACCCTGCCCTTGCAGTCCCTGGTCCGTATACCAGTAGATTGAAACCGGCGCCGGCAGCCGTCCGCCATCCATGCGCAGGAATGCATCGATCCCGTAACGCGAGTAGGAAACATCCTGGAAACCGACGTTCACCGAATCGATAATCAGGATGATCCGCACCGGAGCCGATTGCGCAATATCGCCGGAATGCGCACGGAAACCCACAATCTGGGTCTCGTGATTATCATCGAGAACCGTAAAATCCTGCTGCGTGAGTCCCGTAATCGGCTTGCCTGCCTTGTCCGTAACAACCACGTTCAGGCGAATCTGCCCCTCGGGCAGGCCGCTTTCTGCGCCGCCAGCAGACCGCGTAGACAAGGTCGGCGTCTGCCCCGGCGTTTGCCCCGGCGCTGAAGCCTGCGGGGCGGTCGCAGCCGGAGCAACCGGAGCAGTCGTCTGCTGCGGCTCCGTTCCCGGCGGCGGAGGCCAAACCTGCGGCTGTGTCTCCGCCGGAGCGCCGCTGGGCTTGTCGGCAGATTTCTGATTCTGACCGGAATTCTGCTGCTGAGCCGCAGCAAACGCTGCCACCGCGCATAATAGCGCGGCAAAAAACACGGTTTTCTTCATGGAGCACCGCAAAGGAGCAGCATCGCTCCGTAGGACCTTCATCATACTCCTCATTCTCATCTCCCGTAATTCACCCGGAAGCCGGCAGACTTTCGTAACTTCGCGAGTCAACTTCTCTTGCCGCTTCGGTAACCATTCCGGCCAAAATGTCAGTCATTACTCTTGAATACCGGCCGCCGCAGAACCATATTCGCCGGATCATCGTGTTTGTTCCTTAGGAGGGGCCATGAAGCAATCCATTCGCACATCCGCTGCGCGTCTCGCGCTCGCTGCCATGCTCATCGCCTGCGTCTCGGCCGCGCACAGCCAGAACTCCACTCAGCTCGACAAGCACGCCCGCAAGGTGCAACACCAGCTGACGAAATTCCGCACCGGCACCTATCTGCACCTGGTGCTGCGCGATGACACCGACAGCTACGGCGCGCTCGGCACGCTCTCCGACGCCTCATTCACATTCACCAGCGCAGAGACGAACGCCACCACCACCTACGCCTACAACGACATCGGCCGCATCCGCACCGACAAGGAAACCATCGGCGAAGGCAGTGAGCCTCGCCACCACATCCGCCACCTTGTCCCCATCGTGGTCACGGTTGCTGCAATAGGCGCCGGCGCCGCCGTCTACGAAGCCGTACGATAGCTGCGTAGCGCCGGCCTCCCGGCCAGCGCCAATCGTCCAGCCCCTAGGCCTTCCGTGCCCCATCCATTCGCCGGCTTTTCGGCGAATGGGTGGGTAGCCGCAGCACTCATCGCCCCGCTAACACCGCTGCAACGGCTGATAGTCTGAATAGAGACTCTTTCCGAAAGCAGCCATGTTCCACACAACTGAAGACATCCGCATCAAGTGGACGAAGGTCGTCCTGCCGCCCGTCTTTCTCGAAGAAGAACGCCCCACCAGCGAAGCCGCTTCCGAGACCATCTTCGCTGCTCGCCGCGAAATCGTCGACATCCTCAGCGGCCGCAACGACCGCATGATCGTCCTCGCCGGCCCCTGCTCCATTCACGACGTCGTCGCCGCCCGCGAATACGCCGCGCTGCTCAAAGACGCCATCCGTGACTTCTCCGCCGACCTGCGCATCATCATGCGCGTCTACTTCGAAAAGCCCCGCACCACCATCGGCTGGAAGGGCCTCATCAACGATCCGCATCTCGACGAGACCTACAAGATCAACGACGGCCTCCGTCTCGCCCGCAACCTTCTGCTCGATCTCGCAGAGATGGGCGTGCCCACCGGCACCGAATTCCTCGACATGATCTCGCCGCAGTACATCGCCGGCCTCGTCGCCTGGGGCGCCATCGGCGCGCGCACCACCGAGAGCCAGGTGCACCGTCAGCTTGTCTCCGGCGTCTCCTGCCCGGTCGGATTCAAGAACGCAACATCGGGCGATGTGCAGGTGGCCGTCGACGGCGTCCTCTCAGCCGGCTACTCCCACACCTTCCTCGGCCACACCAAGCACGGCCAGTCCGCCATCTTCGTCACCTCAGGCAACCCGGACTGCCACATCATCCTGCGCGGCGGCCGCAAGACCGTCAACTACACCGCCGAAGCCGTAGCCGACACCACCGCCCGAATGACCGAAGCCGGCCTCGAACCGCGCATCATGATCGACTTCAGCCACGCCAACTCCAACAAGGATTACCGCCGCCAATCGGTCGTCTGCCACGATGTAGCCGCACAAGTCGCAGCCGGCAATCGCGCCATCATGGGCGCAATGATCGAGAGCAATCTAGTCGCCGGCGCACAGAAGCTCGAGCCCGGCAAACCGCTCG
>JASIJW010000512.1:0-19793 GCA_030050035.1 Acidobacteriaceae bacterium
CCGCAGGCGTGGTGGCCGTGACATGGAGTGCGGCCACCGCGACGGGCACAGCCAGCTGTACCACGAGCGAGCTGACCGGAGGGACTCACGCGATCGTAGCCGCCTACAGCAATGACGCGAGCTACCTGGCCAGCAATAACGACGTGACTGAGTCGGTAGGCCTGGTGGCCACCACCGTGACCGCGCCCACCGCTTCACCCAGCTCGCCCAGCGTCAACCAGACGGTGACCGTAACCGCGACGGTCGCACCAAGCGGCGGCGGAACGCCAACCGTGGCATTCTCGGGCACGATGGAGTTCTTCAATAATGGCACGGCAATTTCCAATTGCACTGCAGTAACAGTCACGCCAACGTCCACGGGCGCCACCGCGTCCTGCCCGATCTCGGGCCTCACCGCCTCTTCGACTGCGTACCTCATCACCGCGCAATACAAGACAGGAGACTCGAGCTACTCCGCGAGCAGCGTTAGCACATCGCTCTCGCTCACGGTCAGCAAGGCAAGCGTGAACATAAGCCTGATCTCGTCGGCCGCCAACAACTCATCTACGGTAAACCAATCCGTGACCTTCACGGCCACGGTAACGGAGAATCCGACGGGCAGCACTCCTCTTGCGGGCACCGTGGCCTTCACTGACAACGGCACGACGATCACTGGCTGCTCGGCGGTCACGCCGTCGCCCGCAACCGGTGCAGCCGCATGTCCTGATACGGCGCTCGACGCCCAGCACTCGCCCCATGCCATCCAGGCAGCCTACAGCGGCGATTCCAACTTTGCCAACAATAGCAGCCAACCGCTCACCCAGACGGTGACTCAGGCCAACACCAGCACGGTCGTGAGCTCATCGGTCAATCCATCGGTGGTCGGCCAGCAAGTGACGTTCACTGCGCTTGTCACGCCGGTGCCAGGCAGCGTGGGCCTGAGCACCGCGGGAACGGTCAACTTTACTGACAGCGCCACAGGCAAGAGCATTCTCAATTGCTCGACGCAGCCTATCACGATCACCAACGGTGTTGGTCAGTCAACGTGCGCCACAACGGCTCTCGCCGTGGATAGTGGCAGCACAGCGCATACCATCACGGCGAGCTATGGCAACGATCCCAACTTCAACACCAGCAGCGGAACGGTCCAGCAAACCGTGAATCCGGTCAGTTCGTCAATCTCGCTGAGCTCCGCGGGCGCATCAACGGTGAATCAGACGGTCACGTTCACCGCGACAATCGCCGTCTCAACGACGCAACCGGCGCTGGTCGGAACAGTGGCGTTCACTGATAGCGCGCTTCCATCCCCGGGAACGATTCCTAACTGCTCAGCGCAAGCGGTCACCGAGCTCAATACATCGACCTGGACCGCGACCTGTCAGGATACAAATCTCGTGGCAGGAAGCCATACCATCACCGCCCAGTACAGCGGCGATAAGAACCTGTCGGTTGGAAATGGCACGTGGACCCAAACGATGAACCCGGCGCAGAGCACCATCATGATTTCCGGAGGCACGGGAATCATTTACGTGCAGAATCCCAACGGGCTCAATGACTCGGTCACCCTCACGGCCGGGGTCATGCCTACAAATGGCATCGCTCTATCCGGAGTGGTCACCTTCAACGGCGTTCCCAGCTGCCAGGGCGCTGCGGCAAGTGCGCCCGCCACCTTGCCGGTCTCGCCGGCCAGTGGTCAAGCGGCCTGCACCACAACCACACTTCCGGCCGGCGCGAATACCATTACTGCAAGCTACAGCGGCGACGTGAACTATACGAACGCCAGTTCGTTGAATGCCGGCTCCAATCAGTCGGTCGTGGTGAACGTGTCGGATTACTCGATCAGCATGGTGAACGTCCCCACTGGCTCTGCGGGCGTCCAGGTTACCCAAGGGTTTACCACAGCGGCCGACAGCTCCGGGGCGCCGGTGGATCCATTCGCGCCCGCACATCCGATTGCCGTAACGCCCACTTCGATTGGGAGCTTCAGCAGCAGCGCAGTCGCGATTACCTGTACATCCACTGCGGCTGGCGCGCCCGCTTGCCTGCCCGGAGGCAGCACATCCGCCTCATTGCAAATCGCGGCCGGCAGTGTCGTACAACAATCCATCAACATCACGATTGATGCCTCCGGCGCAAATGTTGCTCCAGGCACCTACACGTTTACGGTCACCGCGATAGACAGCACCACCGGTCTTACGCGAACAACCAGCTTCCCGGTCTCAATTCGTCCCGCCTCAGAGGGCGCGAGCGCGCTCAACCTGGTCTCCGGGTCGATGTCCAATAATTCAACTACCGTCAGCTTTTTGCTGCCTCAAGGCATAACGCTGTCCAGCTTCGCCTGTGCCGAAGTCGTGGGCACCGATGTTACCTCTGCCGCTGCGCCCGGCTCGGTCGGCATGGCTTGCGGCTTTAGCCCCACTTCGCTCGGATCGAGCGCATCCACCGGTCCGCAGACGGTGACAACGACAGTGACAGTTACAACGAACAACACAATCGCGGCCGTCAAGCCCCTCGACGTCGGAAATCGGCGTCCGCTACTCCTGGTTGCCGGCTTCTTGCTTCCGTTGTTCGGATTGATAGGCATCCGGCGCAAGTCCTTCGGGGCAACATTCTTCCGGATGATTGCCATCGCCGCAATCGGTATCGCTGCTTTCCAATCGCTCGGGTGCGGGGGCTCCTACCATAGCTCCAACACTGTCGTTTCAGGCGGTACGACCCCGCCGGGGACGTACTACCTCCTGGTGCAGGGTACGGGCAGCGACGGGAAAAACTACCAGGCGGTGCTTCAGGTGAATGTCAATCTCTGATTGCACGCGATGGGCGCGCTGGGCAAAGCAACCCGGGCGCCCTGGAACTCAGGCTCGAGATGGGGGGAAACCGATGAAGCGACGTGCGCTGCAAATTCTGCTGCTTTCCATATTTTCATGTTCCGCTGCCCTGGCGCAGATCAACTGCAACTCCGGCAGCGCCTCGAATAAGCTTGTCTGCGAATTTCCCTTCGCAACCGGCGCCCTCACCAACGCCAGCGCACTGGGCCAAAGCTCCGGCGTTCCGGCCGGAGCGGTGCCTGCCCTCGGAGTCGCCACAGGTCTCAACGTCGCCGTAGCCACCCAGTTGAGTCAGCTTCCGCTGGCTTCTGCTTCGGCAGGCACAGTTGTTGCTTATAAAAACGGCGTTCCGGAAACATTCAATAATCTGGGGCCCATTCTGGTTGATCGTGCGCAGACTGTCGGCAAAGGAAAGGTGTTTATTGGTGTCACCGCGAGCCAGTATGTATTCACTGACGTTGACGGAAAGTCGCTTAGCAGCCTGCAGTTCTCCTATTCCCGCTATGCGTGCGCTGCCGGCCAGTCGAATTGCACCCAGAACAACGCCGTAAGCACCACCTACACACAGGAGCCGCAAAACAGGTTGGCGTTTGTCGTCAACCAGTTGGTCGCCGTAGCCACAGTGGGCGTAACCACCAAAATGGACTTGTCGGTAATCGTGCCGGTCACGCGCGTCTCTCTCGGTTCCAGTATTCCGTCCTCGACAAATTACGTTGTGAACTCCAGCGGGACCCTGCTCTTTTCCCAGGCCAATGCCCTGAGCTATGCATTTGGAACCGCCTCCGGTGTCGGCGACATCGAGGCCAGCTTTAAGTACTCCCTGTACGCCGGCGAGCATGCGACAGTCTCAACGGGATCGATCTTCAGGATGCGGTCCGGTGATGAGCTGAATCTCCTCGGCTCGGGAGCCTGGGGATTCAATCCGTTCATCACCTACTCGTACCTTGCCAAATTCTCTCCTCACGCGAAGATTGGCTACCAGTGGAACACCGACTCGGATCTCAATAATCCGACCTATACAGACCCGATTTACAATAACGGCGCGATAGTCACCCAGCCGGACAAGCAACTCCCGGGCGGCGTTCAGTATGACATAGGCGGCGACTGGGCTCTCGCGAAACGCTTCACCGTCGCGCTTGACCTGCTCGGCTATCAATTTATCAACAGCGAGCAACTGGTGTTTTCAACGGCCGTAGTAAACGCCAGCCCCAACCCGCTCACGCTGCCTACCACAACAGCCCAATCGGCTAGCTATTCGATCAACGACGCGAGTGCCGGATTTAAATGGAACCCGGGCGCGAATCTTGTGCTTTCAGCCAACCTGCTTTCGCAGATCAATAACAATGAAGGATTGCGTGCCCGGCCCACGCCGCTGCTGGGCGTGGCATATAAGTTCTAATCCAACGGTCCACAGCGATAAGCCCGGCCACGATACCAGTTCCGAAGGCACGGCGCCTGTAACGCGCGGCATCCTGCGAGTGTTACAGTTGGGGATAACTTCCGGGCCAGCGAATATTCGGCATTCGTGGCCCAGATGCAATTCCCGGATGTGATTCCCGGGTGCGATTCCGGCAGAGCAGTGTGCGATCTCCTCAGCGTCCTTGACGCAACGGAATCTGCGCCCTGCATCGATTACAGTGCGGGGCTGGTGGTTCGGGGCCGATGGGTTTGTTCGAGAGTCTTCGACCATTTCGACGAAACGATGCTCTGCGCGATGCCCGCGCAGGCGTTGCCTTGGCCGCGATGAACATTCCCCAGGTGCTGGGGTACACGCGGATCGCGGGCATGCCCGTCGTGACCGGCCTCTACACTCTGCTGGCGCCCTTAGCGGCTTTCGCTGCATTCGGATCGTCGCAGTACCTCGTCGTGGCGGCCGATTCGGCCACAGCGGCCATTCTGGCCGGCGGCCTCACGGGCATGGCGCCCATGGCGAGCCCCGCCTGGGTTACGCTGGCCGGTTATGTGGCGCTGCTCACCGGCATATTTCTGCTGCTGGGGCGGCTCCTGCGCCTGGGATTCATCGCCGATTTCCTCTCGCAGACGGTGCTGGTCGGCTTTCTCACCGGAGTCGGCTTTCAGGTCGGCATCGCTGTGCTCGGCCAGACGATGGGCCTGCCGGTCCAGTCGCGGCAAACCCTCAAACAGCTCGTCGAAATCGTGCGCGACTTGCCCACGCTCCATCTTCCCGTGCTGCTCGTTTCAGGAGCGGTGTTGGTTCTGATGGTGGCCCTGCACCATCTGGTGCCAAAGGTGCCCGGGCCGTTGGTTGCGGTCGTGGGCGTGACGGCGGCAAGCGCGTTATGGCATTTTTCTGCGCATGGAATTCCAACCATCGGCGCAGTCGTCGTCGGCTTGCCCCATCCAGGTCTGCAGCTTCTGCCCTTGCGGCAGATTCTGGCGCTGGTTCCGGTAGCCGGTGCGTGCGCCATCATGATCGTGACGCAGAGCGCGGCCACGGCGCGCGTTTACGCATTTCGCCATGAACAAAGTCTCAACGAAAACCGCGATCTCGTGGGGCTGTCAGCGGCAAATGTGGCCGCCGCGCTCACAGGAGCCTTTGTGGTGAACGGCAGCCCCACACAGACAGCGATGGTAGAAACCGCCGGCGGCGCAAGCCAGAAGGCGCAACTGGCAACGGCCGCCGTGGTCATGTGCGTGCTGCTGTTTTTCACGCGCCCGCTCGAGTATCTGCCACAATGCGTGCTCGGCGTGCTCGTGCTGCTGGTTGCAGTCCACCTGATCGATCTCCGCGGATTGCTGGCCATGCGACAGGAAAGCCCTGGCGAGTTTATCGTCGCGCTTATAACGGCAATCACCGTTGTGGCCGTCGGCGTGGAAGCGGGCATCCTGCTGGCGATGGCGCTGTCTCTGGTGCGGATTGTGCGTCACAGCTACCGGCCGCACACCGGCGTGATTCGGCTCGATAACGGCAATGCCTGGAAGGTCGCGCCCGTTGCGCCTGGAGTAGTCACCGAGCCGGGCCTCGTGCTCTACCGGTTCGGCGCCTCGCTCTTCTACGCCAACGCCAACCTCTTTGCCGAGGAGCTGCTCCGCCTCGCCGGCCCGCACCCGTCGCCGGTTCGATGGATCGTCGTGGATGCCGAAGCCATTACCCAGATCGACTACTCGGCATCGCGCGTCATTGCGCAGCTCAACGAAGAATTGAGCAAAAACGGAGTGGCGCTGGGATTCGCAAGAATGCCGCAGGATACCCTGGCGGATTTTTACCGGCACCATCTTGCAGAATGTATTCCGCCATCGCTCGTCTTCGCCCGCCTGCACGATGTGCTGAGTGCGTTTCAGCAAGTCGAAACGCCGTCCACGCCGCTGGGTCCCACCGCGCCGTCAACCCGTTAGCGTTTCGTCTAGCCGATTACAGACCTGCGGTCCGGCACTACATATCGTCGTCGTTGCCCTCAGCCGAAGGGTCAGCGACCTCAGGCAGATTGCGCGGATCCGGCTTTACCGTAACCGGCTGCGTATACGTCCGGCCGTCCACCGTCAGTCGCACCGTGTAGTCACCGGGAGCCAGAGTGGAAACCTGGCGGCGATGCATCCTGGCGGGCGGCGCCGGCGTCCCCGCCGGATGGCAGGCATCTACGGCCGGAGGCATCGGATGGCGCGGATCGCCGCCGGCGTCAAAAGGCGACGCAAGATTGAGGGCGAAGCGGTGCATGCCCGCCGCAGCCGAGGGCGGCGGCTCGGGCTTTTCCCAATAAGCCTGCACGTTGATTGCTTCCGTGTTCGCCGGATGAACCGGCGTATCGCTCGCCGCGCACACTTGAACCTTGCCGCTCGCGTTCACCAGCTCCAGCTTCACCGGCGTGGTCGCCGCAGACTTCAGCCAGTAGTAAGCCACCACCCCGCCAGGCGGGTTCAACTCCTGCGGTTCTTCGTGCGGCAACGGTGTCCCATCCTGGCCGCCCTGGTGGATAGCCCATGACTCGCCGGGCTTGAAGAGATACACGTGCGCAGACTCAATCTCTTTTCCTTTTGCGGCGATCTGCCGCAGCGCAGACATCTGATCGAGAACCCAGAAGCCGCGCCCATGCGTAGCAACAGCTAGATCATCGCCGTGAATGACGAGATCGCGCACTGAAGTCACCGGCATATTGAGCTGCAAAGGCTGCCAGTTGTCGCCGTCATTGAACGAAACATACACGCGCAGCTCGGTTGCCGCGTAAAGCAATCCCTTCTGCTCGGGATCTTCCCGGACGGCATTCACAAACGCGCCATCCGGAATTCCGTTCGCCACGTTCTTCCAGGTCTTGCCGCCGTCATGCGTGCGGTAGATGTACGGCTTGTTATCCGCCAGGCGATGGCGATCGACTGAAGCATACGCAGTATTGACATCGAAGTGGCCCGCTTCAACCTGCGAAACCTTGCTCCACGCCGTCATCGCCGGCGGCGTTACATTGCGCCAGTCGCCGCCGTCGTCAGAAGTAATGTAAATGAGTCCGTCATCGGTGCCTGCCCATACAGTCTTGGCATCGAGCGGCGATGGCCCAATCGTGTAAACCACGCCGAAGCGCGTAGTCATCGGCTCATCGATATCTTTAGCCGTGATGGGATCGAGCGCCGCAGGAACCTGAGGATTCATGCGCGCCAGATCGGGCGAAATCTTCTGCCATGTCTTGCCGCGGTCGCGGCTGCGGAAGACAAACTGGTTCGAGTAGTAAAGAGCGTCATCGGCCTGCGAGAAGACTTCAGGCAGCGTCCACGTCTTGCGGTTCGGGTCGCTTGCATCGGCCGCAGGAAGTTCACCCGAGGGCAAGGGAACATTGAACCGCTGGCTGCAGCGGCTCGCGCTTCCGTAAAGGATGTCGCCGTCATCGGGATCGGGCACGACGGCATCCGATTCACCGGCTAGGCAAGTCGGCTCCCAGTTACGGTCGTCGAGCACGCCGAACCGCGACCACGTACTTACGCGCACAGCACCGGAGTCCTGCTGCGGTCCAACGAGCCAATACGGATCGCCATTCGTAGCTGCAAGCCGATAAATCTCCGCCGTCGGCTGGTTGTACCACGTGCTCCAGGTCTTCGCGCCATCCAGGCTCACTACGGTGCCCTGATCGCTCGAAAGCACCATGCGGTTGCCGTCTTTGGGATTGATCCAGAGCTGGTGATAATCGTCGCCGCCGGGCGCGCCTTTCACCGGAATCCAGGTCTTGCCCGCATCGAGAGACATATAAGTTGCCGTGTTGATGTCGTACACGCGATCAGCATTGACCGGATCGACCGCGATCTGGCCGAAGTACCAGCCGCGCTCCCACAGCCGGCGCTCATTGTTAGCCAGCCGCCACGTCTTGCCCGCGTCATCAGAGACATAAATGCCGCCAGGCGCCTTGGGCGCGCGCGCTTCCTCGAAGCGCACCGGCCGCGCAACGTTTGTGCCCAGGTCGTCCACCACAGCGTAAAGGCGATCGGAATTGCTCGGCGCGACGGCGATGCCGATCTTGCCCACGAATCCATCGTTGGGCAAGCCGCCGGTGAGCTGATGCCACGTATCGCCGCCATCAGTAGATTTGTACAGGCCGCCGCCGGGCAGGTTTGTCGGCGCATACACCGCCCACGGCGGGCGTCGCGTAGCCCAGAGAGAAGCGTAGAGCGTGCGCGGGTGGTTGGGATCGATGGCAAGATCGATCGCGCCCACATTGTCCGGGTTCTTTGCGTCAAACAGAATCTTCTTCCAGTGCGCGCCGCCATCAGTCGAGCGGAATACGCCGCGTTCTGCATTGCCGTCATAGACGTGACCGAGAGCCGCTACATAAACGCGATTCGGATCGGCGAAATCGACGGCGATTTTGCCAATCTGCCGCGTGTCTTTGAGCCCGATGAAGCGCCATGTCTTGCCGGCGTCCGTAGATTTGAAGACGCCGATGCCATACGAATGCTGGTTGCGAATATCGGGCTCGCCGGTGCCGACATAAATAATGTTGGGGTTCGAAGGCGCGACCGCGATCGCTCCGATGGAACCGATTGGAATGCCGTTGTCTGGATCGTCGGCGATGGGAAGCCAGGTGCGACCGGCATTCTCCGTCTTCCACACGCCGCCGCCCACCGAGCCCATATAGAAGGTGTCCGGCTGATCGGCGTTGCCGGCCACCGCATAGCTGCGCCCGCCGCGCATAGGGCCAACGTCACGCCAGCGCAAGCCCCCGAGCATGCTTTCCGGATACTGACCGGCAGCCGGCTGCTGAGCAGCGAGCGGCCCACTGAATGCCGCGAGACAGAGCGCTATCGCAGAGAGAGACAAGCTACGTTCCAGATGCATGGGAATACTCCTTAATGACTTCTGGTACGGCTCGAATGTGGGCACAACGGAATAATTCATGCTAACGCGCCTCGGGCAGATCGCAAGCAATTCTGGTAGTTATTCAGTTTGACCGGCTTACCTGCCTGCTAAGATTCGCAGCAGGGAATCCCGTGAAAACCTATCCCGTCTTCTTCCGCATTCTCTGCCCGATTCTCTTGCTCACCGCTTTTAGTGGCCTGGCTGCCGCGCAATACGCACAGACCGTGTACCATTCCGTTGACCCGCTCCTGGGCGCGGCAGGCGGCGGTAATGTTTTTCCCGGGCCGGCCCTGCCGTTCGGCATGATCAAGCCGGGGCCGGATATGTTCCGCGGCGACGGACGCGATCCGAATGCGGGGTGGGATGAGTCGGCCCCCATCCGCGGCTTCAGCCAGACGCACGTGAGCGGCACCGGCGGCGGCGACAAATACGGCAACATCCTGGTGATGCCCACTACCGGCGCAATTACGCCGGCCAACATCGATTCGCCACGCTCGGGCGAGCGCGCTTCTGCCGGCTTTTATTCCGTCACTCTGGCGCGCTATGGCGTGGGCATTGAGATCACGGCAGCGCGGCGCAGCGCGATCTACCGCATTCGCTACCCGCAGAGCGCACCGGCAAATCTTCTTTTCGACGTGAGCCACTGCCTGATCTCCGGCGCAAAGCAGGGTGAGCAGCAGTCGCTCGCAGGCGCCGAGGTGCGGATTCTTTCGCCTACTGAGATTGCCGGCTCGACGAGCGTGACTGGCGGCTGGAACAAGCAGCCAAACACCTACACGGTTTACTTTGACGCGAAGCTCGATACGCCGGCAGCGCGATGGGGAACGTGGAGTGAAGACAAGCTCACGGCGGGCAGCAGGGAAGCGGCCGGTGGCGCTGCATCGCGCGAAGGCGCATGGCTGACATTTGTTCCTGGCGTGCGCACAGTGCAGATGAAGATCGGCATCTCGTTCATCAGCATTGCTCAGGCGCGTCGCAACCTGGCAGCGGAGATACCTGCCTTCGATTTCGACCGGGTTCACACTGCAGCCGTTGCCGCATGGAATCGTGCGTTGAGCCGTGTCGAGATCGAGGGCGCAACGCCGGAGCAGCGGCAGGAGTTTTATACGGCGCTGTATCACGCCATGCTGATGCCGACCGACCGCACCGGAGAAAATCCATTGTGGCCGGCGACGAAACAGAATCCAGAACCGTACTACGATGACTACTACGCCATCTGGGATACCTTTCGAACCTCCGGCCCGCTGCTCACGCTCATCGCGCCCGAGCGGCAGACGGCGATTGTGCGCGCGCTCGTCGATCTCTACCGGCACGAAGGCGCGCTGCCTGACGCGCGCAGCGGCAACTACAACGGGCGCACGCAGGGCGGCAGCAATGCCGACTTCCTGATCACCGACGCGTACCTGAAGGGGCTGAAGGGCATCGACTGGAAGACAGCATTGGCCGCCGAAGAGCACGATGCCGAGGTGGCGCCTGCCGACGCATTCAAGGAGGGCCGTGGCGGTCTGCCAGATTGGCTGAAGCTCGGCTATGTTTCGGTCGAGCATTTCGGCCACCCCGCATCCGTGACCATGGAATATGCGGCGGACGATTTTGAGGTTGCGCTATTGGCAAAGGGACTCAGCGACGAAGCGGCGTACCGCAAATACCTTGCCCGCTCGGCGAACTGGAAGAACCTCTGGGACGCGTCGTTCAGCGACGGTGGATTTACCGGCTTCATTCGTCCGCGTCACGCCGACGGCTCGTGGCTTGCGCCGTTCACCGCCATCGACCACGGAAGCTGGAACGACCACACCTTCTACGAAGGCAACTCGTGGACGTACTCGTTCTTCGTCCCGCAGGATGTGGCTTCACTGATCGCGATGATGGGCGGACCGCAGAAATTTGTCGACCGCCTCGACTCCTTCTTTACCGTGCCCGACCGTTACGACGTGGGCAACGAGCCCGGCTTCCTCACGCCATACCTCTATCATTGGGCCGGCCGTCCCGACAAAACCGACGAGCACGTGCGCACGATCATCGCAGCAAGCTATCACGCCGGCACCCACGGCCTGCCCGGCAACGACGATTCAGGTGCGATGTCCTCGTGGTACGCATTCGGGCAGATCGGCATCTTTCCCAACGCAGGCCAGGATGTGTACCTCATCGGCAGCCCGGCATTCCAGCAGACGACGCTGCATCTGGCCGGTGGCAGAACCTTCACGATCGAGGCACACAACATTTCGGCGCAGAACATCTACGTGACCGCAGCAACACTGAACGGTCGGCCGCTCAATCGGGCTTGGCTGCACCACAGAGAGATTGCCGCGGGCGGCCGCCTTGTGTTAACAATGTCACCCGCACCTGCCCACTGGGCCGAGAATGATCTGCCGCCGTCAACGCCCGCTGCGCAGCACAGATAGCGTTCGACCACGCGGAAATTTTCGCCAACGCCGAGTGTTAGCATCAAATCTGAAACGATGCGCATGAACAAGCTTCAGATCATACCTTTAGGCGGCCTTGGCGAGTTCGGCATGAACTGCCTCGCCCTTCGCTGGCAAGACGATATTCTCGTCATCGATGCCGGCCTCATGTTTCCGGAAACCGAGCTGCTCGGCGTCGATATTGTTGTTCCGGATATCACCTACCTCATCGAAAACAAGCAGCACGTGCGCGGCATCGTGCTTACGCACGGGCATGAAGACCACATCGGCGGGCTGCCCTGGATCCTGAACGAGCTGAAGGTGCCGGTTTACGGCACAGAGTTCACGCTGGCCTACGTGGAGGGCAAGCTCGAAGAGCACCAGATACTGGACGAGACGGAGCTGATTGAAATCGCTCCGCGCGAAAAGTTCACTGTCGGCCCATTCACCGTCGAGCCGATCCGCGTCACGCACTCGCTCGTGGACTGCATCGCGCTGGCCATCGACACGCCAGTCGGCGTCATCATCCATACCGGCGATTTCAAGATCGACCTCGCGCCGCTCGACGACAAGGCCTTCGACCTGCACGCCTTTGCCGAGTACGGCAAGCGCGGCGTGCTGGCTCTGCTGCAGGACTCGACCAACGTGGAGCGGCCGGGTTACACGCCCAGCGAGCGCGCCGTCGTTCCGCGCCTCGACGAAATCTTGACCCAGACGAAGAAGAAGCTCTTCTTCAGTTGCTTTTCGTCATCGATCTACCGCATTCGCATCGCCATGGAGCTGGCGCGCAAGCATGGGCGCAAAGTCGTAACCATCGGCCGCTCCATGATGGAGAGTACCGAGATAGCGCAAGATCTTGGATACATCGACGTGCCCAACGGACTCATCATCAACCCCGGTCAGATGCGCGACTACCCGCCAGAGCAATTGATGGTCCTGATCAGCGGCACGCAGGGCGAGCCGTTGAGCGCGCTGAGCCGCGCCGCGGTCGACAATCACAAGCATGCCAAAATTGATCCGGGCGACACCGTGATCCTCAGTTCGCGCATTATTCCCGGCAATGAGCGCGGCATCTTTCGCGTCATCGACCACCTGAGCCGCCGCGAAGCCAACGTCATCTACGACGACGGCCAGCATGGCCTCATCCACGTCAGCGGCCACGGCAGTCAAGAGGAGCTGCGCCTGCTCATCAACCTGGTGCGGCCCAAATTCTTTATCCCCGTTCACGGCGATTATCGCTATCTGCGCCGCCACGCGCAGATCGCTATGGAGACCGGCGCCGTGGATCACGCAATGGTCATCGAAGACGGCGATGTGCTGGAGCTGGACCGCGACGATGCGCGCGTGCAGGAGAAGGTCACTGCGGGCCGAATTCTGATTGACTCTGGGTCGTCCATCGACGTGGTCCAGGATCTGGTGATTCGCGACCGGCGCATTCTCTCCGAGGACGGAGTGGTGCTGGCCGTGCTGGCCATCAACAAAAAGACCGGCAAAGTGGAGCGCGAGCCCGAGATGGTGATGCGCGGCTTCGGCGGCGGCGACATCGCCGACCAGTGCCGCGAGACCATCCTCAAGACGCTCGACGGCCTCAACTCGGAGCAGAAATCCGACTACGGCATGGTGAACGAAAAGGTGCGTGTAGAGCTCAAGAGGCTGATCCAGAAGACCACCGGGCGCCGGCCGATGATCATGCCGGTGATCCTGGAAATTTAGCTGCGCTTGCGAAGCGGGCAGCGCCGTCTGCTACTTCTGCGGGCGATTCGCCGTAGGCGGCGGGCCAATGCGCGTCATCGCGTTGGTTGAAGCCGCGGGAAGCGTGTAGGGCAGCACGCGGAAGGAGTTTCTGCCCAATGGCACCATGGTGACCGGCGCTGGCGCGCGCTTGGTCTTCCCGTGAAACAGCCGCGAAGCCAGCCAGTCCGCAAGCCGTGAGTCGGTGATCTCAGGCTTCTGCCAAAACTCCGGCGATAGGTCGCAGTGGATGTGCAGGTGGCCCAGTTGCAGCTCCACGTAGGCAACGGAACGATCAAAGTAGCGGCGAGCATTGCGCAGGCCGACATTCAGTCCGCCTACATCGCGTCCGTTGCCGATTGTTTTGACCACCATGGCCAGTCTCCGCGATCTGCCGGCCTCCGGGATCGGGCTGAAGCGCAACGGACGCCGGCGATTGATGTGCCGCCCGAGCCGGGACTTTTGCTTGGATGGTGCGCTGATCGAATCGGTTTGTCAAGCGCAAGCATCGACCAGGTATTGAATTCTGCAAATCCCGCTCTCAATCGGATAAGCGACTAAAAATAGGAACGCCGGCCACGAGGCCGGCGTAACGAACCAGAAGTTATTTTGCGATAACCGGATCAAACGGCTGCGCTGCGTCCTGCGGGCGCGCCGGCGCGCGCCGGCGGATAGCGACGCAGAGCGTTCGTGCTGCCAGTGCGGCTTGCGGAGCGGTGCGGCGAACGCGGCGACAGCGCGCGCTTGCCGATGAAGAACTCGCCCAGCGCCAGCCGGGCGTTGCCCTGCAGGTCAAGGAACCCGGCATCGCATTCCTTGCATACTGCTTGCGCTTCCGGCGAAAGGTATGGCGCAATCAGAACGGGAGTCGCAGCGCCGTCGTACTGCCGGGCTCCATCGTGCAGTTCACGCAAGTGGGCACGCAGCGTTTCGGGCTGGTCGTTAGGCTCAATGTCGCAGGCCAGCATGTGACTATGGCCCAGCACATCCACGCGCGCCAGCATGTGCCCATGCGGCTCGCGCCGAATCTCCTTCAGCTTGATGACGGAAACTTGTCCCAGCAAGGCCCGCAGCGCTTCAATGGCGCGCAACTCCAGATCGTCCATCTGAGCAGCATTGAGATTGGTCGCCTTCATTGCATTCTCCCTTTTGCAAGACGTGCGCCTGAAACCATGCAATCAAATGAAACA
Organism: Acidobacteriaceae bacterium; assembly: GCA_030050035.1. GTDB lineage: Bacteria > Acidobacteriota > Terriglobia > Terriglobales > Acidobacteriaceae > Telmatobacter. Next base: position 14,426 of record JASIJW010000512.1, read on the forward strand.
AGCGCGGCATTTCCGGCCTCGGCAGCCGCACGCTGAAGTTTATGCGGACCCGCTCGGAACGATCGCAGGTTGTTGCCGTATCTTGCCCTGGCGTAATGAGACGAATCCGAGTTTGAAGGAGTTTGCGCCGGAGGGGATCATATCTAGCGGAATAGGTGTGCGGCAGGACTTCTGCGATTGCTTGGACTGCAGCCAGGCGCAAAGCCGTGGGTCGTGAATCTCCGGTTTCCCGTTCCAGAAATTGGGTGGCAATCCGCATTCAATGCGCAGATGATCAAGCTCCAGCTCGATTGCGGAGATATTCTTCGGAAAATAACGCCGGGCGTTGGCTGTGCCTACGTGCAGCCCGGTCACTTCGCGGCCCTTGCACTGAGTTTTCACTACCATATCCAAACCTCCGCTCATCTCAATTCCGGAACTCTTGGGAGTTGCGGCCAAGCGGCCGCTCATCGCAAACGAACTAATTCAGTGTTTAGATATGAAGCCGTAGCCTGATCCGGCTCTGCATCACCTCCAGATTCACTTCGAGCGGAGAAGTCCTCATCCCCTGACGAATCGCTCGCCGGGGAGAGAAGCCGTTGATTCTGAAACATTCGCGCCCTGGGATCGTAGGGCCCAACGGCGCACGCAAAAAGATATCTTCCTCTTAGTTTGGGGGAGAAGGAAGGCCAGGATGAGAAGAATCTCGCGCTCTTGCGATCAACCTGACCGCGTGCGTCTTTTCCCAATCATCTGTGGAAATATTGGCGCGATTTAAATTTGCTGTCAAGCCTGCAGCGGTGAATATCAAAAAAAAACCGGCGCCTGCAGCGCGCAAATTGAGAGCGCAAAAAACCGCACACACGCATACTCGAAGCGCAGCCGGAACGGTGTCCTGGGCGCAGCCCAAATCGCATCGTCGAGCATCTCGTTTTGAAAACCGCTTTAGCGCCGCCGGCGCGACGGCTCGTCAGAGAAAATCTGCCCGTCGCGGATGTGAACCACACGATGCGCGAACTCGGCGATGTCCGGCTCGTGGGTGACCAGCACGATCGTGTTCCCTTCAGCGTGCAGGTGATCGAAGAGCGACATTATTTCGAGGCCGGTTTTTGAATCCAGGTTGCCTGTGGGTTCGTCGGCCAGGATGATCGAGGGGTGGTTAACTAGGGCGCGCGCAATGGCTACGCGCTGCCGCTGGCCGCCGGAGAGCTCATTGGGCTTGTGGGACATGCGCGACTCAAGCCCCACGTCCGTCAGTGCCTGCTTGGCTCGCTCCAGCCGCGCTGCAGCCGGCGTGCCGTTATAGATCAGCGGCAGCTCCACGTTGTGCAGGGCCGTCGCCCGCGCCAGCAGGTTGAATGTCTGGAAGACGAACCCGATCTCCCTGTTGCGAATGCGCGCCAGCTCGTCGTCGTTCAGCTCACTCACCAGCTGGTCATTCAGCCAGTAGCGCCCTTTTGAGGGCGTGTCCAGGCAGCCGATCAGGTTCATCAGCGTGGATTTGCCCGAGCCCGATGGGCCCATAATAGCGACGTACTCGTTGTGCCGGATGCGCAGATTAACACCGCACAGCGCATGCACCTGCTGCTCGGAGCCCATGTCGTAGGTGCGCCACAGGTCTTCGACGACAATCACGTCGCCAGCGTGGCTCACCGCTGGTTGCGAAAGCTCCTCAGTGCCGATGCCGTTCAGCGCCATCCGATCTTTCCTGACTCCTCTGGTTGCATTCTAGCGGGGTGGTGATGATTCTCCGCGGCCTTCCCGTCGCTGCGGGCTACGAAGTGGACGAAGTCGACAACGCCGGCATCGAAGTATCGCGCTTGAGCAGGGAGCCATTTTTGAGCGTGCGCAGAATCCGGTAAGGGCCGGTGACAATCTCATCGCCCGGCTTGAGGCCGCTCAGCACTTCGATATCGGTCGTTCCTGTGATGCCCGTGGCCACAGGAACAAATCTCGCGCGGAGCTTTCCGCTTCGATCCTTCTGCGCAACAAATACGCCCTGCACCGGATTCGATTTCGCCGGCGCCGATGTGGCTGCCTGCACACCGCCGCTGCTGCTGGACGTTTGAGCATTCGGATCGAACATCGTCAGCGCCTGGATCGGCAGCGACACTACGTTGTTCTTTTGCGCCGTTGTGATCTTGGCCGTGCAGGAGAGCCCCGGCCGCAACTCTTTGGATGGATCGCTTAGCGTGACGACGACCTTGAAGTCCTTAGCCTCTTCGGTGCCGGTGGTCGATTGCGACGTTGCGATGCCCGTGGAGCGAAGCAGCGCCTGGTCACCCACCAGCGTCACCGTGCCTTTGAAGATCTCGCCCGGCAGCGCATCCACGGTAACGTCCGCAGGCTGGCCCAGCTGCACGTTCACAATGTCGGTTTCATCGACCTTCACCTCGGCGGTCACTACGCTCATATCAGCCAGCGTCATCAGCGTGGAGCCTTCAGTATTCTGGATGCCCTCGACCACCGTCTCGCCTTCGCGCACCGGCTCGTTGGTCACGATTCCATCGAATGGCGCCGTCGCGATGGTCTTGGCCAGCAGGTCCTGATCGGCCTGCAGCGTGGCCACCGCTGTCTCCATGTGCCCGCGCGCCGATTCAGTCTGCGCTTTGGCCTGGTTCAGCCCGGCAACGGCCTGCGCCAGCCCCGCCACATCCAGATCGTAAGCAGCCTTCTTCGAGTCATAGTCCTGCTTCGCCATGATCCCGTCTTTATAAAGCTCCTGCGCGCGCTCCCAGTCCAGCTTCTTATCCTCGAGATCGGCTTGCGCGTGCTCCACATTGGCCTGGGCAGTTTTTTCCGCAGCAATATAAGACGCAATGTCGGTCTTGGCCGCAGAAATCGCCGCTTCCTGCCCATTGACAGACGATTCCTGCTGTATATTTTCGATGGTCGCCAGAACCTGGCCCTTCTTCACGTGGTCGCCTTCCTTCACGTAGAAGTGCGTGATGCGTCCGAATGCGTTAGCGCCTACATTCATATACGTCTTGGGCTTGATCTGGCCTGTCCCGGTAACGATCGTGGTAAGGTCCTGGCGGACGATCTTTGCGGTGTAAACCTTTGTATAGCCGGACTGCTGCTTGACGACCATGAAGGCCACAAGCCCCGCGGCAGCCAAAACGGCAAGACCGATCAGGAGAATCTTTTTCATGAAGACGACGGGCTCCGAGGTTGTGCTTATTAGTGTACGCAAATCGGGGCGCAGGCGGTTCCTTGCGGACCGCGAAATTCCACCTGGAGTCTACCGGCAGATATTGCGTCAGGATGCAGACACCGGACGGTGTAGGGAATAGAACTTCGAGATTTGGCCCGCTGAGAATGCTGTTGTTTTGAAAGAGATCGGTTTTAGCAGCGACGGAAACATCGCAACAAGTGGGGTTTCACTGCTGAGCGACGCCATTAATCTCATTCGGCCGTCCGTAGCAAGTTTGTGACCCGGCTCACTCCGGCGACCCTTCAAAAACACTGCCAAAATGGGGTGGAACCGTCTGCCGTCCATGCAAACCGCACCCCTTCTGCCAGTCTATCCCATCCAGCCGGCTTACTATCGTTTTCCCTTGGCGTCCAAAAGGCGTAGAACTCTGCCCCGGAAAGCCTTGCTCCACAACATCGGGACCCGTAGAATAAAGGCTCGCAGGAGTTTTGAGGCAATGATGTTGAATCGCAGTCACCTTTTTGTATCCACGCTGGCGTGCGGTCTGTTTGCGGCGCCCGCGGTTTTCCTTCACGGCCAGCAAGAGCCATCGTCCAGTCAGCAGCAGGCGCAGCCCTCCTCGCAGAATCAGGATCAGAACCCGGACTTCGATCCCCTGAAGCGCCAGCGATCCGACAAGGAACGCTACCAGGCGCAGAAAGCCCTGCGGCAGGAGTTGAAGGGAACCTACAAGACCTGGCTGAATGAGGAAGTCCCCTACATCATTACCGACCAGGAGCGCAAAGCGTTCCTCTCGCTCAGCAACGACGAAGAGCGCGACGCATTCATTGAGCAGTTCTGGGCGCGCCGCAATCCCGACCCAAATTCCCCTGAGAATTCCTTCCGCGAAGAGCACTACCGGCGCATTGCCTACGCCAACGAGCACTTCGCCGCCGGCAAGCCCGGCTGGAAGACCGACCGCGGCCGAATCTATATCATGTGGGGCCCACCGGACAGCATTGACTCGCATCCCTCGGGCGGCATGTATGAGCGCACCCCCGAAGAAGGCGGCGGCGAGACCAGCACATTTCCCTTCGAAGTCTGGCATTACCGCTATCTCGAGGGCATCGGCGAGAACGTCGACATTGAATTCGTCGACACCTGCCAGTGCGGCGATTATCACTTCACTATCGATCGCAGCGAAAAGGACGCTCTCAAGTACGTTCCCGGCGCCGGCCTCACGCAGTGGGAGCAGATGAACGGCTCCGACAAGACCGACCGCTTCAAAGGCGGCGGCCTGGAGCAGCTCGGCAACGGTCCCATGGGCTCTATGGAGCAGGGCAAGGAATTCGACCGCATCGAGATGGCGGCCAAGCTCTTCGCTCCACCGCCGATCAAGTTCGCCGATCTGGACGCATTCATCTCCGAGCACAAAATTCTTACCGGACCGCCGTTCCCCTTCGATGTCCGCACGGATTTCGTGAAGGTGACGGATAACACGGACCTCGTGCCTGTCACCATCCAGATCCGCAATCGCGATATCACCTTCGTGACCAAGGATGGCGTCTCGAAGGGTGTTGTAAACATCCTCGGCAAAGTCACCACGCTCACCGACAAGACGGTGCAGACCTTCGAAGATACAGTCGAAGTCGATGAGCCATCCGAGCTGCTCGAAAAGAGTCTCGATCGCCCGTCGGTGTACTGGAAGGCGCTGCCGCTGATGCCCGGCATCTACCGGCTCGACATCGCCATCAAGGACGTGAACAATCCCGACCACGTCGGCATCTACGCCCGCGGCATCAACGTGCCGATGTATGAAGATGAGAAGCTCGGCACCTCGTCGCTGATCCTCGCCGATAAGATGAACACTGTTTCCTCGCACGACATCGGCGATGGCAACTTCATCATCGGCAACACCTACGTCCGCCCCCGCGTGCCCACCAACCCCGGCACGCCGGTAACCTACCAGCGCGGGCAGGACCTCAACTTCTGGATGCAGGTCTATAACCTGAGCATCGACGATGCCACCAAGAGCAATTCGGCCACCGTGACCTACACCATTGCCGACGCTGCCACGGGCACGGTAATGCTCCAGAAAACCATCGATTCAAAGGACTTGGAGGCGCACAGCGATCAGTTGACGGTGGAAAAGACACTGCCAATTGCAGGCCTCCAGCCGGGCAAGTACAAGGTAACTGTGAAAATAGATGACGCAATTTCCAAACAAGAGATTGCGCAATCGGCGCCTTTTGTCGT
>JASIJW010000513.1:0-6168 GCA_030050035.1 Acidobacteriaceae bacterium
CAACCTCGTCCGCCATATTCTCGCAACCAGTTTGGATTCAGCCTTGGTGGCCCGGTGAACATCCCCCATCTCTACCATGGCACTAATCGCACATTCTTTTTTGTCGATTATTCGTCTCTAAGAAGCGTGCAAGGAGAGGCGTACACCTCATCGGTCCCCACGGCCACGGAGCAATCCTCTGGCTTTACGAACTTCACCGATCTTCTTACATATCAGACCGGTACACAAACAGATATCCTGGGCAGGGTCACCAAAATCGGTCAAGTTTTCGACCCGGCAACGACACGGTACCTTAGCAAAGGTTTTGTCGATCCACTTACTGGCCTGACTGCGACTACGGGCGGCTACGTTCGGGAGCCGTTTGCGGGCAATATGATTCCGGCAAATCGCATCTCTTCGGTCTCGAAGGGGCTGCTGGCTTTATTCCCGTTACCGAACGCGAACAGTGGGAACATCGTGAACAATTACGTCAGTGCTCCTTTGCTGCAGTCGGACTTTAACACCTTTGACTCTCGCGTAGATGAGAATATCTCACCCAGGGACCAGCTATTTGCGCGCGGCAGTTACGGCTTTCTACCGCGTGTTATCCCGAATCCCTGCCCAACCCTTGCCAATTGCGGCACGTCTGCTTCCGTAGGTACCGAGAGCGATGTCGTGTTCGGTGCAGCCATTGGAGAAACCCACACCTTCTCGCCCTGGGTTCTCAATGAATTACGACTCGGCTACGACCGCGACTGGATGAACAGAGTTGAGCCCTACGGCGCGGAGGCTGGGCTGAATGCCCAGTACGGCATTCCTGGAATACCGGACGTGGCAGGAAATGGCGGCCTCGAGCAAATGAAAATCACCGGACTAGCCGAGTTGGGCACGCACAACAATCTCCCCTTGGACGAGATCGGCGTGGAATCGGTATACCTGGATAATGTTTCTGTCGAAAAGGGTCGCCATTCCATGCGCTTTGGCGTGGACTACGAGAGATCGAAGAACGCCATTAACTCGGGCCAATTTCCTCATGGTCTAACGTACTACACCGGCTCATATTCCGACCTACCAACTACATCTGCCGGCGCTGCCGGCAACACAGCAAGCACGGGTCCCGCTCAATTTGTTATTGAACCGATCGCTTCGACTGCGACAGGCTGCACGGTAATCGTTGGCGTGGCCGCCAGTGGCACCGGTTGCGAAACATATAACTATGTCGGCGGGGCATCCCAGCTTGAGGGATCGCCTTTATCTCAACAGGATTATCGGAAACCCTATTTAGGCCTGTATTACAACGATACCTGGAAGCTTACAAGCAAATTTACCGCGACACTGGGCATGCGCTGGGAATACTTTGAGCAAGGCGTCGACAAGTATGGCCACGGCGCCAACTTTGTTCCGTCCTTTGCAAGCGGCAACGGCACTTCGTTGTATTTGATTGACGCTCGCTCCAAAGACATCCCACTGTCTGCATCATTCACTTCATTGATGGCGCAGGAGGGAGTCGCCATCACGTACACCTCGAATAAGCAGCTCAGTCAAGTGAATGAGAAGAACTTCGGGCCCCGAGTCGGCTTTGCGTGGAGTCTTTGGCCAAAGACAGTACTGCGTGGTGGATTCGGAATCTCGTATGCCGGATTCTATAATCGGGGAGACGGATATAACGCCGGTGATAATTATCCCTTCTCATTTAGCATTGACATCACTTCAAACAACCAGGGCGGGCCTGCATCGGATTCCGGCAATACCATTGGCCCTGTGGACAAGGGGTTTTCAGACATCCCTTTGACGCCGACACTGGCACTGGGGTATCAGATAGGGCCTCGCGGAAACCAGTACATTGTCCGCGTGCCTTATGTCGAAGTAGGCAATCTGACTTTGCAACAGCAGTTGAGCACTTCGCAATACTTCCAAATTGCGTATGTGGGTAGCCTTTCGCGACATGTCGAAAGCACGATTGACTTCAACAGACCAGATTTGGTCATTCCAACAACATTCTCGCTTAGCCCTGTGAGTGCCAGCGCTACTTGCAATGACGCAGGTTTGTATCACGATGTGGACCCCGGCAATCCTAACCCGACGACAGAAGATACCAAGGTCTACTACGACCAGTATCCATGTCTTCCAACGAGCAACATCTACGACTGGAATGAGGGATCGAATAACTATAATTCGCTCCAGGCAAAGTATGAGAAGCTGAATCGCAATGGAACAAGCCTGATCGCCGACTACACGTGGTCGAGATACCTCGGATATGGTTCAGATACAAATATTCTCAATTCAGAGTCATATCGTGCACCGCAGGTTCCGGGGTTTGGGATGAAAGGTGAGTATGGTCCTGAAGATTTCCAATCGGAGAATGTCGTCCATGGAGGCGGGACATGGGCGCTTCCTTTCGGTTATGGCCGCAAGTGGCTTAGCACCAAAGGATTCACAAACGATCTCCTGGGCGGCTGGAATATGGATGGAATCGTTACCTATCAGAGCGGTCAACCGGTGAACGTCAGTTGCGCAAGTACACATGCAGCCTCCATTGCTTGCTATGCACTTGCCACGAGGTCACAAGTGTATAGCGGCGCTCACAACATAACTCATTGGCTCAATGCCGCAGCGTTTAGCGATCCAACGCAGAACCCAACAACTCCAGAGGACACGAACTTTGCCGCGATGGGCGCAGCGCCGTCCCAAGCCAATGGCCCGGCCTTCCACCGTGGCGATGTAAGCGGATGGAAATCATTCACCATGCCCAGGGAGAACGTGTTGGAGTTTCGTGTAGACATGTTCAACGTAACGAACACGCCGAATTTCGGTCAACCGGGGACACTGACTTATACGAGCTCCGCTTTTGCATCGATCACAACTGAAAGAGACGCTCCGAACGATTCTCGAGAGATGCAGTTCTCCGTAAGATATCTCTTCGGAAGCGGAAACCAGCAGTAGCGCTCGCTGTCACTTGGATCGAGCAACGCCTCAGCGAGAAATGAGGCTGGGGCGTTGTACCTCTGAAGGACTTTAAAAAGAGAAGATTACAAACTATGAATGTTCGCCAGTGCTCGTGGTCACCGATCATTGCCTCTGTCTGCATTGTGTTTGCTGCAGGCTTCATCCCGGCATATTTGCACGCGTGGGGAGGCATTCCTCATCAACAGATTATTGACGGCGCTCTTACGGCAATTCCGGCCGACGACCAGATAGACGTGCGTCTAGGGAGCCAAGTCGAACATCTTCGCGACACGGTTGAGATGGGTGACTGGGTAGACTCCTTCGTAGTTGTTCAAGAAAACTGGCATGTCCCTCCGGATGATTATCCGCAAGTCAGTTCCGAATACTTTGGCAACGATTACTTGCTCTTTCCTGCCGCACCCCACACATTCGATCACGGTGTTCCTGGGGTCCGGGGAACCTATGTTCCCTTCTTTCTGAGAGCACTACAGGCGTTGAGAACGGAAGACCAGGAGAATGCGGTTCGCTGGATGGGAAGCTTATTGCACTTCGTTACAGATTCAGGATCCCCACCGCACGCCATCGGCTTGACCGGACCAAACCACACCAAAATGGAAAACTGGCTGGATGCGAGCCACATCGATCTTCACGAATATAAGCCCTTACTGTTGGGAAACACCGATGAAGAGGCGGTAAAGGGATTGCGACGGCGCATGGATGGCCTGATCGAGCGCAATGGGAAAATTGCCAAACGCATGCTCCCCTTTGCAGAAGCCAATGACAGAGCGACAATCGAGCCGATGGCCTTGGATTGCGCGGAGGAAACGGCAAGAGTGACCGCGGACGTGATTCACACGCTGCTCGTATTGTCTGCGAAGACGACCACGGCGGAATCGGGTTCGATTGTGGCCACTGTAACGGCTCCGGCCACAGCCGAATTTCCGCTGCTTCCTGCCAAACTCGTCTTGTTAGGCACCAACTACAGCACCCTGAGCGCACCTACGGATAGGCTCGCAGCAAGATATTCCGGCACGTTTTACTTTAGGAATCTGCCGCCGGGAACGTATCGCGCCGCGATCGAACGCGCCGGCGCGGAACCGCTCTTTACTGACCCGTTTACCGTATCAAACGGAGAACAACGTCATTTCAGTTGGCATCTGCAGAGTTCATTGACGCCGGGAAACCTCCTCCAGAACGCCTCATTCTTATTGCACTGGGTTTCATCGACAAGCCCGGACCACTGGCGCCATGAAAACCAGTGCCATTGCTGGCACTCTGACAACATCCCTGTAACTCCTGGACGCGTTTATCGCGCCGGCGTCGTTGGCAAAGGGTCGTCCGCACCGAAGGCATCGATTGAATGGATGGCCTACCACTGGAAAAGGACGGACGACCCGGCAGTGGAGATACCCGCGACTGCTGGAGGCATTGCTATAACCGCACCTCCTGCCGCAGAGTATGTGCGCCTTGCGCTCGCGGGAGACGATCCACCGCAAAATTTACTACGTGAAGCGGTGTTACTCTTCGCAGCCGCGCCTATCTCCGTGGCATCTCCGCATTAAACACGGACGAGTTAACGCCGTAGGATGGGCTCCTGATGAAGGCCAGCTTTGAAGAAATTGTCGGTCATGCGTCGCGGCTTCTGGTCTTTGAGCGATGTGAGTTTGCTTTTCTATCTCACTGGCACTATCACTCCGAATTTGAGTTAACACTTATTCTTGACAGCCAGGGACAAAGATTGGTGGGCGACTGCATTCAAGGGTATGGCCCCGGCGACCTGGTGCTCATTGGCCCTAACCTGCCTCACACCTGGCGTTCCACGTCATCTGACCCCAAGCGACAATTGCATCGTGCGGTGGTTACGCAGTTTCGCGGGGATTTCTTGGGAGACCGCCTACATCAAGCGCGGGAGCTTCATGAGGTTGCCCAATTGCTCCTCCGGGCAAGGCGCGGAATTGCATTTGGAAATACTCCAATCGGCCGAACTGTGGCTAAGTATCTTGCGGATCTCCCGACTCTTTCACCGGCCAGACAACTAGTTACCCTACTTTCGGCATTGGTGGATCTTGCGGAGGAGAGGCAAGGTGCAGTACTGGCGTCAAGTGGACCGCAACCCTTTCCCCGGACGGCGAGCAAGCGGCGCATTGATAATATCTATCAGTATTTGGACCAGCATTTCAACGAAGACGTCGACTTTGCCCGTCTTTCATCACAAGTTCACATGGATCAAGCTTCTTTATGCCGCTTTTTTAAGCGCACGACCGGCCGCACAATGACTGAATACATTAATGAGCTGCGCATTGCAGAGGCTACGAAGTGCCTCATTGAGACGGATGAGAGCCTGATTGACATTTGTTACCGGGTGGGTTTCGGTAATTATGCCCATTTCAACCGCCAATTCAAGCGCATTAAGGGATGCAATCCTGCTTTGCTCCGCAAGGAATTTTCTTTACACGGAGCTTCCGGATGGAGCTCCATGGAACAACTGAAAAAAGGATTGCATGAAGGGAGATCTCCGGCCGGAATCACCGGGTGTGCGCCCTCTTGAAAGTCATCTTATAGATGCCTTCGAAGGATGCGGCGAAACAGAACGTTCTTATGAAGTCGGCCATTACCCTCGTATGCGTGCCAGTTTTGTGATGCGGCCCGTCTTATTCCAATCGGATATATAGATACTTGCGTCCTCGTCGATGAAGCATCCGTGTGCCGCGCTGAACGTGACAGCGGAGATTGCGGATGGGGCGAGGTCATAGTTGGCCCATTGGGGTCGACGTGAATTATCGCCGAGAAACGCGACCGGAACATTGTCGCGGTCGAGAATAACGGCACGGTCCTCGATCTCCGAAATGACCGCATAATCTCCATAGAAACTGATCTGGCAAGGTCGGCGCAGATGTTCGGTGACAGTACGTACAAACCTTCCGTCGAAGTCGCCGTGTGTGCCGCCAAAGTCGATTCCAGCGGGCAACTTTCCCCGCTCGGGAATCACCCGATAAGTCCACTCGCCATTGCCTGTAAAAAAGTCTGCTCCGCCCGGCTGCGGCACCTTTCTCTGCTCGTCACGCGCGTTCCCCGCTTCGATCCTCTCCGAAGCGGGCAGTCGGCGCATACGCCATCGGATCAGAAAAGCGGGAAGCACCGACGCTTTCCGCTTTCCTGCACCTTGCCGAAAGAAAAAGAACCGCCTTAGGGGCAAGTGGTTGTGTCAAACAGCTCAGGCTGGTTATATACCGACTTAGAATC
>JASIJW010000514.1:0-5758 GCA_030050035.1 Acidobacteriaceae bacterium
AATATTATCGTATGAAATCCGGCGTTGTCCAGCCGACGTATCCCAAAGGTTACTTTGGCTATAGCGGAACATATATAGATCTTCCAAATGGAAACGCAGCCGCCACGGGTGGTATCGCACAGTTTGCAATTTTGCCTGGACCTTCGACCGTTCAAGGAGGAGTAGCTGATGAAGGAGGCGCAAACCAGGTAGAGGCCTCGGATATGTCGCAGGAGGATTACCGGCGCGCAGCGTATGCGGCATATTTTCAAGACGATTGGCGAGTTACGCAGAGGCTAACAGTAAACCTGGGAGTACGTTGGGAAGATTTCCCGATGCCTGTCGACCACCATGGTTTCATGGCAAATTTCATTCCGGCAACCGCTACTTCTCCAGCGCAATTCCTCGTTGATAATAGAGCTGCGTCAGTTCCCTTATCTCCATCCTTCCTAGCTAATCTGTCTACCGACGGTATTGGCTTGGTCTATTCGAGTAATCACGCCTTGACCACCGTTTCGCCATTTAATTTCGCGCCGCGCGTCGGTTTGGCATATCAGCTCATGCCGAGGCTTGTAGTTCGTGCTGCGTATGGAATTTTTTACGACGGTGTCTTCAACAACGGAGATGGATACAACCTGGGAAACAATTATCCCTTTGAATATACTTTGAACTATACGCCGCCATCGGGCAGCGCTATCATCGCGCCTAATAATGCCATCGGATTGACGAGTAACGGTCTCAGCAATGTCCCTCTCAGTCCGGCATCTCTGAATGCGTCTGGCATTAGCTTGGTCGCTATGCAATACCACTGGAAGATCCCCTATGTTCAGTCTTCGAACTTTTCTGTTCAGTACGAACTCAGCAACAATCAGTCGTTTACCGCAACTTTTATCACGACAGGAGGCCGGCACCTCAATACGGAAGCTACTACAAACCAACCCACGGAGTTGCTGCCTCCTACCGCGTCGTCTACGAATTACGTAGCCTATCCACAATTTGCTCTGGGATCACCCGACGAGCTTGCCAACGGAACCAGTAATTACTATGGCGCTGAGGGTACATACGAACACCGTCTGGCACAGGGACTGACTGTTCTGGCAAATTACACGTGGTCTCAGTCAAGAACGGATGCGTCTGACACCCTCTTTTTGAATGGAGTTAGTTATCGTGCACCGATGGTTACTGGATTTGGACTGAAGGGCGACTATAGCTACGCACCTTCCGATATACGAAATGGAACGCATATCGCCACTACGTACGCGTTGCCGTTTGGGCAGGGGCGGAGGTTCCTCTCTGAAGGCAGAGTACTCAATGCTATCGTGGGAGGGTGGATGACGAGTGGAATTCTCACTCTGCAAAGTGGAATTCCGGTAACCGTTACGTGCTCAATTACGACTGGGGCGCGCTCCGGTTGCGATGCACTCAAAGTACCGGGAGTGGGTCTATATACCGGAGCCCACACCGTGGCGCACTGGGCAAATGCTGCTGCATTTGCAAACCCGGGTGTGGTCTTGACTGCGGGCCAATCTGACTTCTCACCGCTTGGCGGATCTCCGATGCAGCTCGTCTCTCCCAGGTTCCACCGGAGTGATATCTCGATCGGAAAGCAATGGGCAACTTCAGAAACCACTGCACTGAAGTTCCGTGGGGATTTCTTCAACTTCACAAATACTCCTAACTTCGCACCGCCGGGAAATCTTGACTTCGGATCCGCTGCGACCTTTGCTTCTATAACCGCTACCCGCGATAGCCCCAACGATCCCCGAGAGATCCAGCTGGGCGTAAACTTTAGCTTCGGACTCCATTAGACAGCCTGGAACTTTCTTATAGGACAATCTAAAAGGAACTCGAAGCTTATTTGGAACAAATGAAGGGCCCGGAAAACCTGTACCAGGTTTTCCGGGCCCTTCAGTGGAGAGTATCACCAGACGTGCGAAGAACAGCTTTTGTGCCGCCATACCCGGCGCCCCGTGGTTTATCTGTACTCCGACGCTTACGCAACTTCGACCATCATGCTGTACTGGGAAATGTCGATAGACTTCGGATATTTTACTGCCGGGTTACTCGACTGTGGGTCTGGATGTCGCGCACCGTACATTTTTACCCCAGGTTCGCTTTGACACCATTCACCCAAGTTAGGCGCCTCATGCGGTAATGTCGCCCGTGGGAGTCTGTGCGGGGTATGCGGCAGTCGATCCTTCTACCGCACTCCGGACACCTGTGCATGGGCGCTCTTGCACCGCTGTTGGCATGCTTGAAAACGGCTAAGTCTTATCTGAGAGCAATAAAAAGAATGCAGCGGAGGCAAAGAATAGCTATAAAATTTCTGAACAGCAACCTTAAAGGTTGTTAGCCAGCTCTGAGACTACGGAACGAGCCGAAGTTGACTGCTACTTATCGAAAACTGTAACGATGCGTTAACAGTTTGACGCTCTTCCATCGAGCTCCTTATAGTGGGGCAGTTTGCGCTTCCGTCAAACTGCCCACGCGGGGACGGAAAGGTCGGATGAATACAAGTCGCCCCTATGCGCTGCTGCTGATTCTGCTGATGGCATCGCTTGCCGCACCTGCGCAGTACGAAAATCCTGTGCTTCGCGGCCTCAACCCGGACCCATCGATCCTGCGCGTCGGGCAGGACTATTATCTCGCTACCAGTAGCTTCGAATATTTCCCAAGTTGCCCCATCTACCACAGCCTGGACTTGGTGCACTGGCAACGGATCGGGTACGCGCTTTCTCGTCCGTCGCAGTTTTCTCAACTCAGCCCGCATCCCTCCACCTATGCCACTACGCTGCGCTATCACGATGGCGTTTTCTACCTGATCACCACCGATGTGCGTGGCGGCGGTAATTTCTATGTGACAGCAAGAAATCCCGCGGGGCCATGGTCCGATCCGATCAAGATCGATCTGGGCATGTTCGATCCGAGCCTCTTCTTCGATGATGACGGAACAGTCTACTACACGCGCCGAGGATCACAGGGCATCGTACAGGCTGTAATTGATATTCGCACTGGTAAGCTCACGACCCCGCTGCGCATCGTCTCGACTGGCATGGTAACGCAAGACGCGGAAGGTCCTCATCTTTACAAGATGGACGGCTGGTATTACCTCATAGAGGCCGAGGGTGGCGCGCGTTACCTGCACATGGAAACGGCCGGGCGCAGCAAAAGCCCCTGGGGGCCGTTCACGCTTGATCCTGCCAACCCCTGGGCGTCGCAGCACGTCTCCTGGGATTATGCCGTGAAATCCGTTGGTCACTGCGATTGGACTGACACACCGAAAGGGAAGTGGTGGGCAGTATGCCTTGGCACTCGCACCCAGCCAAGTTATGCGAGTTTTAGTCTGGGCCGCGAAACGTTTCTCTTCCCTATGGAGTGGCACGATGGCTGGCCTATTGTGAAGCAGCAGGATATCGACCAATTGCAGGTGGATGCCTCTGTCCCGCCGGCGCATCCGTGGGCCCAGCGTCCGGCGCGCGACGATTTCAACTCCACAAAACTTGATGACGAATGGAACACGATCGGCCCACTCGGGGCCGGCACCTGGTCATTGACGGAGCGGCCAGGCTTTCTACGCCTGCACGGCCAGGAGTCGCTGTTGTCGTTCAGCGCGGCCACCGCTTTCGTCGGCCGGCGGCAAACCGAGTGGACAAGCAGCTCAGAAACTCAACTGGAATTCGATCCGCATTTCGACAAGGAAGAAGCAGGTCTGGCGGTGCTGATGTCTCCGCTCTACCACTACGAGATTTTTGTCACAATGCGCAATGGACAGCGCGTGGTCGCACTGCGCAAGCAGGCAGGCGATTTGCAGCAGCTCGCCGCTGAAGCCTCAATTGCAGACGGTCCATTGCGTCTCCGCATCGACTCTGACTCGACGAAATACAGCTTCTATTATGCAGATGGCAACGGCTGGAAGCTGCTCGGGACGGGCCTCGAGTCACTAATTTCGAGCGAAGTGGCTGGCGTTTGGAGCGGCGCCTACATCGGGATGTACAGCAGCGGCAACGGCAGCAAGTGCACCACGCCCGCTGATTTCGATTGGTTTCAGTATCAAGTACGAGGTGAGTAGATGCGTGCAATAGAC
Source organism: Acidobacteriaceae bacterium (assembly GCA_030050035.1). Classification (GTDB taxonomy): domain Bacteria; phylum Acidobacteriota; class Terriglobia; order Terriglobales; family Acidobacteriaceae; genus Telmatobacter. The sequence goes on from JASIJW010000514.1 coordinate 4,064, forward strand.
GTCTCAGCTATTTCTGGCGCCGCAGCGGTGCTCCTGCTCCTCGACCGAAGACTCCCGCCGCCGATAGCGTTCGATAATCGCTGTCTCAAAAGGCAGTGTGCGCAGCTTCGGTACCGACAGCGTCACCTCGCCAGCCTTGCTCTGAAGCTTACGGTCATAGCTTCCTGCCCGCTGGTCCGCCTCGGCATCCAGCAGCGCGTTCAACGTCTCTTCACCAGAAGGTTGCGCGGAGTTCCATGTTCGCCAAATGGCTACCAAAACGCCTTGGCGCTTCTCTGCAAGGCATATGAACAGGACTACAAGTAGCTAGTAGTTTGGCTTTCAATCCACAACATCGAGCCAAGCGGCCAATCGATGCTCCGTCGTTCGGCTAGATGCTCGATATGAGAGTTAGGCGGAAGACTTGAGAAAGGAAGCTAGCCTGGTATTGTTGGCCCTCAATTTCAATTGATCGAGCCGCAATGCTTTCAGATAGCGTTGTGTTGTACTCAAATTCTTGTGACCTAGAAGTTCCTGTAAGCTTCGAATGTCAAAATTTGGTTCTCGTATCTGGAACGTGGCAAACGTGTGTCGCCATTTATGCAGGAACCAGCGCTCGCACCGAGGGCCATCACTACAACACTTTCGGATCTTTCTGTGCCCTTTCCTCGCGGGAGCATGTGGTTCTTCTGTGTCTGCTTCGGCATCTTCCAGCACACAAAATCCGCAGTTGAGCCGCGCACGAAAGGCGACCTCCTTGCATAACTCCAGGTGATGATCATCGGGCGCGTTACCGCCGTAATTAGGACGGAGCGGATGAGGAGTCGTCGGAAAGACCAAAGGGCCTTTACTGGATTTCCTATGCTCTTTCAAAGCGTCGATCAGCGTATCCGGCACCAAGACGCCTCGAACTTCATACGATTTGGGTTTGAAATCATATTCGGGCCTCTCGACGACTCTGAGAATGAGGTCCTGCGAGTTAATTATCCTGCCAGCGCAAGGTGGCCACTTCCCCCTTACGAAACCCCGACTGGAGAAATACTTGGAAGATGAGCCACTCCGATGTGTTACATGCGTTGAAGAACGCCGCGACCTCCTCATCCGAATAGATCTCTACCGGAACTTCCGCTATTCGGGGCCAGTCTCCCTTTTTCATCAAGATCTCTGAGCCCGCATTACGAAGTGCACGAAGCCCGGTCTGAACCCTCCGATTAATGGTCGATTGCGCAAGTCCTTCCTCGCGACCGATGCCAAGCAGGTGGATGATGTCATCGCGAGTTACCTGCGAGACATTGTGTCGCTCGATCGTCTCTTTGAACCACCTCAAGTCATTGCAATAGGCCCGATAGGTGGCACTGCTTTTCGTGGCATCCGTTTCGACAAGAAGCTGGTCGAAGGCAGGCCGGATGGAGCGCTTCGCCATCGGGAGGTCAACCTCCTCAGGCTCAAAATCAAGCGTACCATTCAGAACCCCACTTTTTGCTCCCCAAGCATCGAGAGCCGCCCGAGGATCGGACCCGCAGGGAACTTGATGCCGTTTCCCATCACTCCGCCAATCGAGGTAGAACACGCCAGTCTTTTCTTTGACGGCCTCGTTGTTTATGACCACATAAGCCGGCTTCGGCACCTCATTTACTTTGAGCACCGGCACGAATTGCCAACGGCCGCCCAACTTGAGATACTTTTTCATGTTGACCTTAATCGCCATGTTTACTG